>CALFYU010000339.1 GCA_937952455.1 uncultured Planctomycetaceae bacterium | reverse complement strand
CCCCGCTGTCAGCCCCCGGTTTTGCCGGGGGGTAACGCCGCACACGGAAAATCGTCCCACATCACCCCGCCCGCGTCCCCTGGATATTCACCCCGCTGCCAATCAGCAAATTCCGCTCATACGTCCAGCGATAAAGCCGGCCGATTTTTTCCGGCGGTAGAACCCGCAATTGCTCGAACCCGGCGTCACGAAACCAACCACTCAATTCATCGACCGTGTGGTGGTACTGGTACTGCGGCGCATACCAATCGAACGTGTCGCAGACACGATTTTCCCAATTGGGGTGATTGCTGAAGTTGACGATCTTGTTCAGCGTCTTGCCGACCACCGGCAACCCGCCCAGCCAGGCGCCGCGGCGGCACCATGGCTCGAGTTTTTCCGGCGGCATCTTCGTCGTGCGCCGCCGCAGCGCATTGTTGATCCATTCCTGCCAGAACTGATTGCGGCGATACAGCCAGACGGCCAGTTTGCCCCCCGGTTTGACGAACCGCGCCACAGCATCGAAGACCGCGCGCGTATCGGCATCGTGATGCATGACGCCGATCGAGAACACAAAATCAAACGAGGCTTGCTCCAACGGCAATTTTTTCAAGTCCGCCTGCACGAAGTGGACCTCCGGCAAGTGCCCGCACAATTGCGCTGCTTTTTCGACAGCGGTGCTGTGATCGGCACCGATCACCGCCGCCCCCGCCTCGCCGACAATCTTGCTATACCGCCCGCCGCCACACCCGGCATCCAACACCCGCAGTCCGGATAAGTCTGCCAGCGGCATGCCGGTCTTGGCCTCAAACGTGGCCCGGTCTTCGTCGTCGTGCGCAACCTCGTACTTGTTCCACTGCAGCCCAAAACTGGCCAGATGCTCCGAAGCTACTGAACGGGGAATGCCGGCGAGGATCGGAAACGATTCCGACGTCGAATCATCGATCAGCAGATTGCGCTCGGCGTCGTACCGCAAGCTGTCGCCGGAATTCGGGCCGCGCAGTTGTTCGAAAAATGACGGGTTCACGTTTCGCTCGTGGCTGTGCGCGGTCTAAAAATCGATTTCCAACAAATCCTCGGCGACGTGGGACTCCGCAAAGATGCTGCGGGCCGTTTCCAAACCGATGGGGTCTTTTTCGTCACTTTGCGGATCGAAATGCGTTAAATACAAACGCCCGACCTCCGCGTCCCGCGCCAACTCCGCCACGGCCGACGTGTGGCTGTGCCCCGTGGTTTCACACCACTGAGCCATCGCATCAGGGAAATTGCACTCATGGATCAAAACGTCCACGCCGCGAATGAAGTCGACATAAGACGCATTGGCCGTCGTGTCGGTGACATAGGCCAACGACCGGTCGCCCCAATCGATGCGATAGCCGAGCGCCCCCCCGGGATGTGTTAAAAGTACGTGCGTCAGCTTCCCGCCGCCGGTGATCGCCAATTCGTTTTGGATCTCACGAAAATCCAACTCGGGCAAAATCGGAAACAGATTCTGCGAGAACAGATGCGTCCGCACCGCGTCGAGGTCCTGCGGCCGGCCGTGCACGCGAAGTTGTTTGATCTGACCTTTGAACAGCGGAACCAAGACGTACGTCAATCCGACAATGTGATCGAGGTGCGCGTGTGACAGAAAGACATCGAGTTCGTCGGTCTGCAGACGTTCGGGAAGACGGAAGAAGCTGGTGCCGGCGTCAAACGCAATTCCGGTATCCGGCAGCACCACGCAGGAGGTGTGCCGCCGTTCGGTGGGATGATATCCCCCCGTTCCCAGGAATTGTAGCCTCATGACATCAGCTCCCGCTGGAACGGTTCACGTGGTGCGTAGGGCGGGCTCCCGCCTGCCGCAACACGCCTTGCACGAACATGAAAAGTGAGGCAGGCGGGAGCCTGCCCTACGATACTTACTTTTAAAGTGGTTCGCTGCGATAGACGACCTGACCGCGATTGCCGGCCGGGTCGGCGAAGTAACAGATGCGGATCTTGCCGCCGGCGAATTGCAGTTCGTCCTCGAAGGGGACTCCCTTGGCTTTCAAGTCTGCCACAGTCGCATCAAAATCGTCCACGATAAAAGCGAAGTGAAACACGTCGCTGAAGTCAATTGGTTGAGCGCGGGGCGGACGGCCGATGATTTCGATCGACATCCCCGCATCGTCCGCCACGAAAAACACGGGCGGTTGCTGCTCATTACGGAATACGACTTTTAGGCCGAATTTTTCACAGTACCAGTCGGCCAGTGCGACGGTATCCTCGGCATAGATCGCGAAATGTTCGATGCGCATGGAGATTCTGAATCGTTGGTAATTCGTATTCCGCCGGCAAAACCGGGGGCTGAAGGGACTATAGCGTGCGTTCGTTGATCCAATCAGTGTGGAACGTACCCGGTTTGTCCAGCCGTTGATAGGTGTGTGCGCCGAAGTAGTCGCGCTGCGCCTGCAGCAGATTGGCCGGCAGCCGCGACAGACGATAACCGTCGAAGTAGGTTAGCGCCGCCGCGAAACCGGGAACCGGCAAGCCCAACTCCACGGCCGTCCCGACGACGTGCCGCCAACTGGGCTGCGCCTTCTGCACCGCTTCGGCGAAGAAGTCGTCTAGCAGCAGGTTCTCCAGATCGGGGTTTTTGTCGAACGCGGCTTTGATATCCGCCAGGAACTTCGCCCGGATGATACAGCCGCCGCGCCAAAGCAAGGCGATGTTGCCGTTGTCCAGCTTCCAGCCGAATTCCTCCGCCGCTGCGTCAAGTTGTACAAACCCCTGTGCGTAGCTGCAGATCTTCGACGCGTAGAGCGCCTGGCGAACATCTTCGATGAACTTGTCGCGATCTCCCGTATATTTCGCATCCGGGCCGCTCAGTACCTTGGACGCACGGACACGGGCCTCTTTCAGCGCCGAAAGGGCGCGGGCATAGACCGCTTCGGTGATCAACGTTGTGGGAACACCCAGATCGAGTGCGTGCTGGCTCATCCACTTGCCGGTCCCTTTTTGGCCGGCCGTATCCAGGATTTGGTCGACCAGATAGCCGCCCGTCTCCGGGTCTTTGACCGTGAAGATATCACGGGTGATTTCGATCAGATAGCTTTCCAATTCACTGAGGTTCCACTGCTTGAACACTTCGTGCAGTTCGTCATTGGACAGCCCCAGCGCATGTTTGAGAATAAAGTACGCTTCGCAGATCAACTGCATGTCGCCGTATTCGATGCCGTTGTGGACCATTTTGACATAGTGCCCGGCGCCGGCGGGACCGACCCATTCGCAACAGGGGATGTCGTTGTTCGGGCCGACTTTGGCGGAGATCTTCTGGAACAGTTCTTTGACGTGCGGCCAAGCGGCTTCGCTGCCGCCGGGCATGATGCTGGGGCCCTTGAGCGCCCCTTCTTCGCCACCCGAGACGCCGGTGCCGATATACAGGAGCCCCGCATCTTCGACCTCTTTTGTCCGGCGGTTCGTGTCGGGGAAATAAGTGTTGCCGCCGTCGATGATAATATCACCCGGCTCCAGCAGCGTTTTCAATTCATCAATCAACGCATCGACGGCCGGGCCCGCTTTGACCATCAGCATCACCCGCCGCGGAGATTTGAGGGAAGCGACCAAGTCCTTCAGAGAGTGAAAGCCGTCGATGTTTTTGCCGGCGGCCTCGTCGGCGAGGAAATCGTCCACTTTGCTCGTCGTGCGATTAAACACGGCGACGCGGTACCCTCGGCTCTCCATGTTGAGCACGAGGTTCTGCCCCATGACGGCCAACCCGACCAGTCCGATATCACATTGTGTCATTGTCTGACGCTCTCTCGCTAGGAGTTTTTTACCAAATCACAACTTCAATTGACCAGCCGTTGTTTTCCCACGAAGCCGGGAAAGTTCCGAAGCACGAAACTCGAAATCTGAAACGAATTCAGAACACGAAATTCAAATAACCCAAACCCTTTGAAGTTCGGTCATTGGGATTTTGGATTTGTATCGTATTTCGATACTCGTATTTCGCGCGTCTTTCTCCGTGCTTCCGTGGTGAATATCTTTTTCTTAACGTTTCCACGGCGGCAATTCCGGCAGATATGTGTCGAATTCGGCGATCAACGATGCTTCATACGCGCCGGCGTAGTCGCCGTTTAGGAATTTATCGCACGCCTCGTTGAGGAACCGCTGCCAGCTTTGTTCCTCGGCACCCGGGTTGATGGGATAAAACAATGCACCGACTGCTTTGGCAGCCTTCATATCGCCCGGAGCGTCGCCGATCATCAGCACGTGATTGTCCGCGTAGCCGTGACCGGCCGCCTGACCGAGCGTTTCTTTCTTGCTGCCCGCCTCCTGACCGCAAATCGCCGCCACATACTTGGCGATGTCGTGCTCTTCCCATTCCTTCCGGAGCGCCATGTTGGGGGTGGCGGAGCAGACGATCATGTCGGCCACATTGCTCAGTTTCTCCAAGCTATCCCGCACGTACGGAAACGGCGGCACGTTGTGCACGATATCATCGACCGTCGCATTGACCGCTTTGGACCAGGCCAAGGCATTGGTCAATTCCGCCGAGCCGTTCGCGGCGACTTCTTTTTCCAAAGCGGGATTTCCCAACTTGTCTTCCCGGGCGATCCAGTCACGAACCTCATTCAGTTCGGCAATCTGCACATTGCGACGAATCACGTCGGGCCACTCCCGCAGCAAATCGACCGTCTCAATCAGCGCCGGAAAACGATTGATGCCCCGCCCCTTGGAATACAAATTCACAAACTCCGCGGCCTGCCGGGCATATTTGGAAACGGCGGCGAGATTGAAGTACTTAATCGTATTGGGAATGAAACACTCTTTGTGTTTGACCTCCATCGAGTCAAACGCACAACCATCGGAATCAATCCCGATCAGAAAGTCGTGCTTCTTCGTGAAGTCGTGGTCCAACGGATTATCCGACACTGCTTAATAACTCCCGATTTCCTCAATGGTTGCCGATGATCGTAATCGATTCGCGGATGTAGGGTCCGCTGTGCGGACCATGTCAAAGCTTGCGGTCCGCACAGCGGACCCTACGAAATCTGTGTTTAATCTGTGTTCAATCTGTGGCTAAGAGTTCTATTCTCGATCCGCTTGCGGAACGTACTTCGCCAGTTTTTGATCCGCAAACAGCGGCTGCAATTGCGCCAGCCGCAGCCGGCCGCGGTTCATGGGGATGCTGATCCAGTCTTCTCCGACGAGCGGTTGCGCGTAGCGGACAAAGTCGTCGGTCACGTCCAGCCCGTCAGGCGTAATCCACGAATCGAGGAACTCCCGCTCGCTATTGGCGACTTCCGGCAGCGGAACTTTGTCGTAATGCACGCCGTATTCCGGCGCGTCGTTGCGCAGAATCGTGGCCATGAAACCGCTCTGACCGTCCGCCGCCAGCCCCGCCGCCTTTTGACCGACTTTGTACGCCTCTTCCAAGTCGACCGTTGAGGCATAGATCATGTTGTGCCGCTGGTCGGTCCCCGGCACGTTGCAACGGGCCGAGCCTTTCAACGCCAAACCCCGGCGGTTCAGTTCGTTGACGACCTTCTGCGCTACCGTGATTTCGCTGGAACTGAACTGCGTATGCCCGAACGAATCCTTGCGTTCGCCCAGATCGCCGATTTTCAGTCCCTCGCTCACCACCACAATCACGCGGCCGTCACGGCGCAACTGATCGTTCACCTGATCGTGGATTTGCTCAATCGTGGTTTCCCGCTCAGCCAGATAAATCTGCAGCGGCAACTTTCGCTCCGGATCGGCCAGACGGGCGGCGGCGGGGATGAAACCGATGCGTCGGCCCATCGCCTGCAGGACCAGCACGGGGTCGGCCGGAGAACTGCCGGCGTTTTCTTCATTGGCGAACTGCACCATGTGGGACCAATAGCGGGCCACGCTGCCGTATCCGGGGGTATGGTCGATCAGTTTGAATTCGCTGTCCCCCACGTCGTTGTCGATCGTCTTGGGAACTCCCACCGCTACGAGGTCGATTCCACGATCGTGGGCCAATTGGGCGACCTTGTTGGCAGTGTCCATCGAGTCGTTGCCGCCGATATAGCAGAAGTAGCCGACGTTGTGTGCCTGGAAGACTTCGAGGATGCGGTCGAAATCCTCGTTTTGGTGCTCTCGGAGCTTATAACGGCAGGTGCCGATGGAGCCGGCGGCCGGCGTGATCCGCAGCCGGGCGATTTCCTCGGGGCACTGCGACGACAGGTCGAGCAATTCTTCCTTGAGCACTCCTTCGATACCGTGCCAGCCGCCGTAAATCGTGCCGATGGCGGCCAAATCGCGGCTGGCTTCGACGAGGCCGCGGAGGCTGTTATTGATCACCGGCGACGGGCCGCCCGATTGGGCGACGACCAGATTCTTGGGAGCTGCGGACATTGTAGGTCAGATCG
>CALFYU010000338.1 GCA_937952455.1 uncultured Planctomycetaceae bacterium | reverse complement strand
GCCCACAGTCGTGGTTCGGCGGCCGGTTGTCGGCGCAATTCGTCAATCTCTTTCCATTGCGCGTCGTCGTCCGTATACCATCCGCGGGCTTGTCCGTCGGTGAGGACGACCACGTCCCGCCGCGGATGGCTGGTTGTCCCCAAAATACGCAAAGCGTCGGCAATGGCAACCGCAAGATTCGAGGAACCCGCCGGCGGCCGCAGTTCATCCACCCGTCGTCGCAGCGCATCAATATCGCGCTGCGGAGCGCCGCTGGGTGATTGGACGACGTCGCGGGAGTCCAACACCGCAGACGTATCGCCCGGCCGCGCGCGATTGAGTAATCGTTGTACCGCTGCCCGCGCGCGATTGTGTGGCGTGGCCTCGCCGTCGTCGCGTCCCATGCTGTAAGATCCGTCGATGACGAACACGGTGTCGTGAGATTGTCCAACAATGGCGTTCGCGAAATATCCGCCCGATATCGTGGGCCGTGCCATTGCGAGCACGAACAGGCCTACGATCGCCATCCGCAACAGCAGCAGAATCAACTCTTCGATCCGGACGCGGCGGCGGTGCCGTTTGCCGAGATCCAGAAACTGCATCGCCCCCCATTCGACAACGTCGAACCGCTTTTTGCTGAGCAAATGCGCCACGATCGGCAGCGAGAGAGCGGCCAATCCGAACAGCATGGCGGGATTCAGGAATTCGATCGACATCGCGGGTCAGGACAGTGGATTCTAGGGGGGCTTGGCCCATCATCGAGAAACCGGATCGACAGGTCAATCTGGCGCGTGCCGCCGGGGCTAAAAACTTTGCGTCCTCAACTCGGCTGTGATACCCTCTACGGCATGTTTCGCAACCTGCCCGGCCGTTTCCTTGGTTTGAGACGTGACATGATTTGCGCAAGTCGTCTGTTCTCCGCCGCGGTGCTGATTTCATCCTTCGTCGTTGCGGCGCCGGCGTGCCGGGCGGATCGTTTCACCTATCGGGATCGCGACGACGAGACACAGGTCGTGGAAGCGAAGCTGATTACCACTGCTCTCGACACGCACGTCGTGGCGTTGCCCGACGGTGAGTACCGGTTGATTCCAAAATTCGCTGTCATCAAACACGAGGTCGAGCCCGGTCCTGACCCCATGACGCCTGCTGAGGCGGCAATCCATCTCGAAGACCGCTTCGGCAGCGCGCGGTTTCGCAGCTACGTCGACGACCCGTTTGTCGTCGGACTCGTCATGTCGGCCGAACTGCCCAAATCTTCGGAATTCCGCGCGCGGAACTTCCTGCGCAAGGTGGCCGGATTCATGGACAAGGTCTCTGGCAGCTTCAAAGGCTATCTCTCCGACTTGCGGGTGCCGGTTAAGGAACCGGAGTACCCGCTGGTCGTCTTGATTTTTGAATCGGACGCGGACTTTGACAAATACATGGCCGACACGACACAGACGGAGATCATCTTCGCCAAGGACGTCGCCGGGTTTTATTCCGGACTGACGAATTATCTGGCGATTCGACTGCGAACCTGCAGTACGTTTGAAGTTCCGCTGCACGAAGCAATTCACCAGCAGGTTTACAATCGCAACTTCTTTCAGCGGCTGGCGCCGATCCCGCACTGGTTCGACGAGGGGATCGCCACAGGGTTTGAAGCCAACGGCGGCCGGATCAACGTCGGTCCTACAAAAATCAGCCGCCGCTACGCCCGGCAGGCGCTTGCCGGCCGGCAACTCTCCTGGAAAGCGATGCTCAACGACGACAAAGTCTTTCAAGGAAACGTGCTGGTCGGTGAAGCCTACGGCCAAGCCTGGGGGCTGCACTGGCTATTGGTCACTAAGCACCGACATGACTACCTGAAATACGTCAAGTTGCTTGCGCAAAAACAGCCGCTGGAACAGGAGCCTGAAGGCCGCCGCGATGCGGATATCCGCGATGCTTTTGGTCAGGACATCTCCGAACTGCAAAAGGAATTCAAGCTGCAACTCGAAGTGGGCATGATGAAGCAAAAGGTGTCGCTGAATGAGCCCGAGGTCGCCGGAAAGTCGGTGACCGATGACGGCATGGCCCGCGTCAGGCTCACGGCGGTCACCTACGTGGACCAGGGTGGCCAACTTGAGGTGAGCGGCGATTTGACCAACATGTGCCCCTACCGTGACTTGGCGTTTTACGTCACCGTCGAAACCGATTCCGGCATGTATGCCCAGTGGTATCTCCCCGACGTCGGGATTTTGAAACGGACGCCGCTCAAGCGGCAGTTCGTGGACAAGATCATGCCGGGGGGCGCCCGTTCCGCGTCAAACGAATACCGCGTCCGCATCCGCTACGCCCCTGTGGGGAGCAGCGACGCAGAAAAATGGGCCGCCGGCGAATTCCCGGTTCCCGAACTCGGCCAACCCTAAGCCCGCCCGCCAAGATCGCTTGACGGTCATGCCCCAATCGTCGATCCTGGACATATGGTGAGCATCGGTTCGCCGGTCTGGCCCTCCACCAACGGACACTCCTTATTCCACCACGGTCTTTACGCAAAGGCCCACCTATGTTGAACGTCGGCCGACAACGGGCGCAGCATTGCGGAGGAGTCTCCCGCCGCGAATTGCTCCGCGCCGGCTCGCTGGCGGCATTGGGGTTGTCGTTGGGCGACGTACTGCGACTGGAAGCATCCGCCGCTTTGCGCCCCAATGCACCGGCCAAATCGTTGATTCTACTTTGGCTGTGGGGCGGACCGAGCCACCTGGACACGTTCGATCTCAAGCCGGATGCCCCGGTTGAATATCGTGGGCCGTATAGCCCAATCGCCACCAACGTGCCGGGCGTCGATATCTGCGAAATGCTGCCGCAGCTAGCTCGCCGTGCGGACAGGTACGCGCTGATCCGCTCACTGCACTGCGAGTCGAACGACCACGGCATCGCCGGAACGATTGGCTTGACCGGGGCACAGAGCGGCGCCATCAGCCTCAGCGGACAAACCATGCCGGGTGATTTGAAACCGGCGCACGGCGCGATTATTTCCAAGCTGATGGGATTCCAGCCGACGATGCCCCGCTTCGTCACGCTCGGCGGTCACCTGCACCAGGGACATCGCCGCATCGCGGGCGAAGGAGGCGGTCCGCTCGGCACACTGCATGACCCGTTTCGGCTCGATTACGATCCCGATGAAGGCGTCAAGATCCCGCAACTCGATCTGATCGACGGCCTGACCCCCGATGGGCTATCGTCGCGCCGCGATTTACTGAACGCGTTTGACCAGCAAACCCGTCGCCTGGAAACGTCAGCCGAAATTGCGCAGCTGGACAGTTTTTATCAACAAGCGTTCTCGCTGCTGACTTCGCCCGACGCCCGCAAGGTCTTCGACCTCGAACAGGAGCCCGACGAATTGCGGACGAAATACGGCCGCTTTCGTTTCGGACAATGTTGCCTGTTGTCGCGAAGACTGATCGAACATGGTGCGCGGTTTGTGCAGGTCAATTGGTCCTCGCACGTCGAACCAGTGGAAGACACCGGCGACGGCGGCTGGGATATGCACGACCGCAACTTCAAACAGTTCCAGGAACGCCACGCCTGGATGCTCGATCAATCGCTCTCGACGCTGCTGGACGACCTGCAGCAGCGGGGGATGCTCCGCGATACGATCGTGGTCGCCGTCGGCGAGTTCGGCCGCACGCCGAAGATCAACCAAAAATCGGGCCGCGACCATTGGCAGCACTGCTACTCCGCCCTGGTGGCCGGCGGCGGAATCCGCAGCGGAAACATCGTTGGAGCCAGCGACAAACACGCCGAACATCCGCTGAGTAACCCGGTCACCCCCGCTGATTTGTTCACGACCCTGCTCGATCAACTTGGTATCGGCACCACCCAACTCACCACGACCGGCCTGGCCCCGCTGGGCACGTTGATTGAAGAGTTGGTGTGATGCCGTGCGGCGGCAGGGAGTGGTCAGTGTTCAGTAAGTGTTGGCTAATTGGGGCGGGGTGGCTTGGGCGTGACGACCCTAGCCCGCTTTTCTCACCATAAATAACAACAAGACTGCCCGTTTTGTCGTAAG
>CALFYU010000337.1 GCA_937952455.1 uncultured Planctomycetaceae bacterium | reverse complement strand
TTCAAGAGGAATTCGGTGCGAGTTTGTCGCAGGCAGTCGACCAGGGCGCCTCCGCAATTCAATTGTACCTGAACGAATCGCGTCACGAATCGGACAGTGAGCCGGCCGATCCCGGCGATGAATCCGAAGCGGACGCCGATGCGGCGACTCCGCTCGATGCGGGTTCGGAAACAGAGCAAATCGATGCCCCCGATCAATGCGCGCCGCCGTCGATTGATGACCAACCACCGGAGGTCATCGCCGAAATCCGCAAGGCGATCGAATCCCGCATCGCCACGCTACGCCGCAAACTCAAATCGATCGGCAACATTAGCGCGGATAGTTTGCAGGAATTGGAAGAGTTGGAAACGCGGCACGGCAAGCTGAGCGAACAGCTCCAGGACCTGACCGACGCTAAAAGCTCTCTGGAAGATATCATCCGCCGGATCAATTCCGAGAGCCGCCGGCTGTTTAAGGAGACGTTTGAAGAGATACGCGGGCACTTTCAGAATCTGTTCCGCAAACTGTTCGGCGGCGGCGACGGCGATATCATCTTGGAAGACGCGGACGACATTTTGGAATGCGGCATCGACGTCGTGGCCCGTCCCCCGGGTAAGGAATTGCGGAGCATTTCGCTACTCAGCGGCGGGGAGAAAACGCTGACGGCCGTCGCACTGTTGATGGCGCTGTTCCAAAGCCGGCCCAGCCCGTTTTGTATCTTGGACGAAGTCGATGCGGCACTGGACGATGCGAACATCGAACGCTACGTGGGGGTGATCGAAGAATTCCAAGACACGACGCAGTTCATCGTAATCACGCACGCCAAGCGGACCATGGTCGGGGCAGACGTTCTCTATGGCGTGACGATGGAGGAGTCGGGCGTGTCGAAACGGATGTCGGTCCGCTTTGAGGACGTCAGTCCCGACGGTCATTTCAAGATTCGCCCGCACGGCGAGAACGACACGGCGGACTCGGCCGGCAACGCGGCGTGACCGGCGAACCTGCGGTCGACTCCCGGTGTCCGGGCGTCGGACATTCGAAACGACCGGACCGGCACCGCGCGAATCGTGGTAAACGATGGGCGCCGTAAAATCGGGACAGATTGCGCGTCTGCCCTACATTCGTGTGCATTATCCGATTTGGCGCGAGAATGCGGCGCGTTTTTGGATGAGAAAACGGCCGCTATCCTCGTTGCCGACAACACGTTGCGGTTTTTCGAGCGATCCGCGCCAACTGTCAGGTCCCCCTCGACGCTCGCAGGGGAAAGCGTTGGCACTTTCGGCGTGGTCTTCAAAGAACCTAAAGTCGCACCCCCTCGCGGATCGAAAGTAGTACTCAGACAGTTTGTATTTCGCACACAGACCACGGTGCCAGACTGCGATTGGCGGCACTTGGGTTGAAAGGTCCGAAAGAAGAATCGTCTGAAGGGGGGAAAGTTAACGTATGGCACACCAGTCCTACCGCCACCGCCGCGCGTCTATTTAACCAGGCAACCGGTCCCGCCTTCTATTTCCAACACACGACGTGTTTTCACGAACAATCCGCGTTCTACGTGACGTAGAACGTGCGTAGTGCGTTGGAATCCCACCCGACGGCTCTGCCCGTCACCTACCGACTACGTGAATTGTTCCCAATTGTTTCCTTCCTCATTGAAGCGCAAGATTGGCTTGGCGAGAAACCTCGAAGCCGGTCTTTGACCAAGAAGCATGCCCCGACCCAGCCGTGACGGTTCGCCACTAGGACCCGAGGGCTAGGAAAGCCGGTCGTCATGGCGGAGTGTGTTTCTGGAGGGCCCGCAAGACCCTCTGCGTTAGCATACATTGAACAAGTGATTGGAGAGCCGGCAATGAAGACGATCTTCACTACTGGACAGGTAGCCAAGATCTGTAAAGTTGCGCCCCGCACCGTTAGCAAGTGGTTCGACTCAGGTCGCCTTCGAGGTTATCGCATTCCCGGATCGCAAGACCGGCGAATTCCCCGCGAGCACCTCATTCGCTTCCTGAAAGAACATGGCATGCCCTTGGGCGAGCTGGAAGACGAAGCCGTTGGCAAAGTCCTGCTCGTCGGGTCCGACACGGTGATTCGCAACAACCTGACCGAACACATGCCCCCCGATGTGTTCAAACTCGAATACGCCAACAGCGGTTTTGAAGCGGGCATTCAAGCCGAATCGCTGCACCCCGATTGCGTCGTCATCGACTTCGTAATGGGACGCAACGACGCGATCATGATCGCCCAAAACCTCAAAAAGAACAATGAGTACGCCGAAACGGTTCTGATCGGTTTGCTCAACGACGAAGACAACTCGGCCGGCTTCGACCGCACGATCTTCAATGAGACCTTCCGGAAGCCCTTCGACGCTGCCTTGCTCGCGGAACGCATCCGCACGCTGGTCGGCCGTCGCAAGCAACTCGCCTAGGTCTCGCCGACGGAACTCCAGCGTCAAAAAAGGAAACTGGGAACAACCGGGAATGGCGGACATCGGAATGCCGGTCCAATACCAACGGTGATTCCAACCGCGACTTCCCGGAGTCGGACCAACGATAATCGACACCTTGTCGTTCTATATAGCCACAAGCACGAGACCTCGGTTTCGTGCTTGTGGCATTCTTTGTAGCTAGCAATCGCTGCTTTGGCGTGCGGCAGTCGCCAGCGTGGCGGTGTCGTTGCTGGTAGCTGAATACGTCAAACGTCGCGCGCCCCTCACCCCTAACCCCTCTCCCAAAGGGAGAGGGGAGAAGTGATGACGACCCACCGTCAGGGAAGCACGAAGTCAAAACCACCGTGCAAATCAGTTCCTCCCTCTCCCTCTGGGAGAGGGCTTCGCCGGTCCGGTGTCGCACCCTCGCGCAACTCATTGGGACAATCTCTCGTTCTACGTCGAAAGGTGCGTCGCGACGCACCCCACACGTCTTGCGCCAACTCAGGCCCCTGATTACTTGTCCGCCGCCAGTGCCGCTTGGCGTTGCTTGATGACGGCGTCGTACGACTGCGGTGTCTGCTCCGGGTCGACGTACTTGGCCAGATCGCGCAGCGCGATAACCTTGTATTTGTGCAGGTGCAGATACTTCATGAACGCGCGGAAGTTTTCTTCGGGCGTGTGCACCCAGGGATGTTCGTTGTCCGGCACGCCGTGAAATTGCAGCACGGCAATCTTGCCGTCCCGTGCCTGTTCCGCCGCGCGGATAAAATCGGGCAATTGCCAGTCGGGACGCGCGTCGCCGGCCGAAGGAATCAGCAGCGGGTGATCGCGGCCCGGTTCATAAGCAAACCCCCGCCCGTGGTCGTACGGAAATTCCGGCGCGCCCCCCCGCCGCGCAAACTTGATCCCCGCCTTTTCTAATAGGGGAAAGCCGGCTGCATCGAAGGCATTACCGGGATAGGCGAAACTGGTCGTCCGGGGAATCTCGTGCTCTTGGCAGCGGGCATTGATCGCTTCAACCTGCTCGGTAACTTTCTCCAGGCTCTTGGCGGTCACTCCCATATGATCGCGGGTGTGATTCCCGATTTCGAACCCGTCGCGATGCAACTGGGAAATCTCGTCCCATGTCATGTAGTCTTTTTTGTTGGTCTTGAACGTAAACCCTTCGGTGATGAAAAACGTCGCTCCGAACCCGTAGTCCTTTAGGATCGGCCGGACCACGGTGAAGTGCGACTTGACCGAATCGTCAAACGTCAACACCACCAGCTTGTTGGGAATCGGCTCCAGAGCCTGCGCCTCGGCGGTTATTGCCAACAGGCAACTCAAACCGAAAACGATTCCCCACCGACTCAATTTCAAGTTCGCTCGATCCATTTACGACTCCTCCGCCGGTTCGGCGTCGTCGATTCCCAAAACCTCCATCCGCCGATACAGCTTCGCACGATTGATCTGCAACAGGTCGGCCGCTTGACTTTTATTCTGTTTGCACTGCCGCAAGGCCCGTTTGATCAGTTGGGTTTCGTAGTCGGCCGTCATCTGTTCCAACGGGATACTTGTGAACTGTTCCACGGGAGCTAATTTTTGAGCGTCCATACCGGTGCTGAAGCGAAACGGCAAATCGTTCTGCTGCACCATCTCGCCGGCCGCTGCCGCATGTGCCTCGGCAACCACCTTGGACAATTCCGTCAGATTGCCGGGCCAATTGTATTGGGCAAATGCGCCGGCGACCTCGCGGGTGAACCCGCCGACTTGTTTGCCTCCGCGGCGATTGATCTCCTCCAGGAAATGCTGCGCCAGGAGCAACAAATCCTCCCGCCGATCCCGCAACGGGGGCAGTTCAAACGTGAGTGTCGTCAATAGCGCGTGAAGTTCCGGCAACAGTTCCTCGCGTCCGACGGCCTCTGAGAGTGACGTCGTGCTGGATGAAAAAAGGCGCAATGCCGGCGTCTCGTTTGCGGCGAAAGCCTTGACGATCCGACGTTGGACGTCGCGCGGCAAATGCTCGACGTGGCCCAGGAACAGACTCCCGGCGGAAATCCCCGTCTTGCGGGCAGCGGGGTCGGTCGCTGTCTCCAACAGACGAGTCACCGTGCGATCGACTTCCGATGGGGCCAAATTGCGGCAATCGATGGCGACAAACGCGGTATTCTTCTCTGAGCTGCCGTAATGTATGACCCGCGCCACATGTTGCTTGCCCGTTCCCGACTCTCCAAACAAAAAAATCGATGCGTGGCAGCGCATCCCCAATTCGATCTGATTGAGCAGCCGCCGGGTCGCCAGGCTCTGACAAATCAGCGTCTGACGTCCGAATCGCTGCCGGAGGGCGCCTCGCAACGCCGCCAATTCGGCGTGTACCGCCTGGACAGCGGTGGGATCGGCCGCCGGCGGCGGTTTTGGTAGGGACGAAACGATGGCCAGCACGTGCAGAACTTGCCCACGCTCATCGCAAAACGGATAGTAATTCAACATCCGCGGCAGCGAGGCACCCGACTGGGACACCAAATAAGCCGGCACGCTGCGCTGCTCCCCGGCCAGGACGTCCGGCGGCGGGCAGAGGACGGCCGTCAGCTCCTCAACCGGCGTCTCGCCGCTGCTGCCGTAATGGCAAATTTGGCCGACGACGTCTTCCGCTGCAAAACCGGTCAATTCCTCGCAGCCTCGGTTGAAGACCAAGATCTTCCTCTGACCGTTGACGACATACAACGGCGTCGAGCCGCCCCCCAAGAGGCGCGTCAAATTACCGGTTGTCGTCTGGCGTCGTGTCATCGAACAGGAAATGGGTTCCAACAATAACGAGTTGACGTCCCGGGGAAACTCACTGGCCACAGCCCACCGGCCACTGGCCACTTCCAATTAACGTTGCACACGGCCCGACCCGCTGCCGCCGACCAGAGCTTCAATCTCGGCACGCGTGGCATAGTTAAAATCGCCTTTGATGCTGTGTTTCAAACAACTGGCGGCCACGGCGTACCGCAGTGCTGCCTCTGGGTCCTCCTCCGCCTCCCCGCTGAGAGCGAAAATCAACGCCCCGGCAAACGAATCTCCGGCGCCGACGCGGTCGACGATATTGCGGATTTCATAGGGCCGATATTCGCCGTCGCCATCCAGCGGCGCCGCAAAACTGCGGTCTTGCGCGGCGTCGAATAACATCGCCCCCCAATTGTTGTGGCTGGCGGAGAGGCTTTCGCGGAGCGTGATCGCCACGCGGGAGACGTTGGGGAATCGCTCAACAATCCTCCGAGCAACTCCGTCATAGGCCGCGAGATTGATCCGCCCCGCTTCGACGTCGGTCTCCTCGGCACGAATGCCGAGCGTTTTTTCGGCGTCCTCTTCGTTGGCAATCACCACGTCGACATGGGGCATCAGCTGCTCCATGGTTTCCCGCGCCAACTCCGTCGTTCCGGTGCCGGGCTTCCAGTTCCACAATTTCTTGCGAAAGTTCAAATCGCAGGAAACGGTCAGCCCGCGGCGTTTGGCCTGCTCGACGGCCGCCAAACCGGCGGCGGCGGCCGGTTCGCTGATGGCGGGCGTAATGCCGGTGATGTGAAACCAGCCAGCGCCGGAAAACGCCGCTTCCCAGTCATAGGCATCAGGTCCGGCGAGTGAAACGGCGCTATCGTCGCGGTCATAAATCACGGTACCGGCCCGCTGGTTGGCACCGGTTTCGACATAGTAAACGCCGAATCGGCCGCGGTCGCTGCGGCGGATGAGCTGTGTGCCGACGTTGAATTTTCGCAGCTCCGCCTCAAAGGCGTCGGTGAGCGGATTGTCGGGCAGCGTCGTCAAAAATGAG
Organism: uncultured Planctomycetaceae bacterium; assembly: GCA_937952455.1. Classification (GTDB taxonomy): domain Bacteria; phylum Planctomycetota; class Planctomycetia; order Planctomycetales; family Planctomycetaceae; genus Symmachiella. Next base: position 11,349 of record CALFYU010000337.1, on the reverse strand, counting down.
GCGCGGCCCCCCTGCCGGGCGATCGAGACCGCCACATTGACCTCTCCGCCGCCGAATGTGACCTCCAGCCGTCCGGGCACCACCTGGGGGATTCGCAAGAATTCCTCCGGCGCCATACGGAGCATGACTTCCCCGAACGTCACGACATGCATGTTAGTTTTCCTTCACAAACGCAGCGTCAAAAGCGGATCTACTGGGCCAATGTAGCTGAGTCTGCGGGGAAATGCATCCGACCACCGTGGGCGGACACACGTGAGCATGCGGGTTTTTCCCCAAATTTGAATTTCTCGCACAACTTGAAACAGGCGTGCCAATGTGTTGTCACCCTGGCGGTCTATACCTGTTCTATCACCGAACGTGCTCGACGGCGGTGGTTCCACGACCCATGCTGACTTGAGATGGAATTGGTGTGGGCATGCCTGCTGTGGAATCACCGCCGTTTATTTTTTTCCTCAGGAGCCGGCCAGCCAGTTCCATAGCCGCTCTACTGTGAATCCGCCAATGATCGTCGCCGCCGTGATCCCCAGCGCTGCCGCTTTGGCCACTGTCCGACGCCTCGGCTCCGCTTTACTCAATGGCGATTGCAGGAACATCAAGTTGCACAGGCGAATCGCGACGGCAACCGTCAGCAGTCCCCCGACCACGGCCGCCCCGGCGGCGGCAAGAAATCCGCGGTGAAACGCAATCAGGCTCGTCGCGCTCGGCTCATGCGCGGAGGCCGCCGCCCAACAAGTCGCCGCCAGACTCCAAAAACCGGCCAGCGGCGGCATTCCCGCCAGGCTCAACAGCAAAACGGCAACGGCAGCGGCCAGAAACGGCTGCGTGTGCCCCAAGCCGGTCAATTCGTCGACGAACTGAAACCGGTCGCGCCGGCCGCTCAGGTGAATTGCCGCAGCAAACAGTCCCGCGATCCCCGAAGTCGTCGACAGCAACTGCCCATTCCAGATGGCTTGGGCAAACCGAACACCGGCCGCACTTCCCTGCCCTGTCCACCACACAATGACGGCCAGACCCAACAGCCAAAGCCCCCCTTGCGCGATGGCGAGATAGGCCAACAGACGCTGTACGCGGGTTTGCAGTAACGCCATTAATCCGCCCGAAAGAATGGTGGTCACGGCCAGCACTAATAATATCGGGACCGCTACCTGCGTATCGACCGGCATCGGCAGCCGGCAGATCCGCAGCAGCGCGCCGGCAGCGGCGAGGCGCGGCAGCAGTAGCATCACGCCAGCGGTCCAGGCGTCGACACCGTCGACCACATCGACGACTGCGAAATGAAACGGCACCGCCGCTAGCGAAACGACCAATCCGGCAAACATGAACACCACAGCGACACTGCTCAGCGACTTCTGGAACATTTCGGCATCACCGCCGATGTTCATCGTCGATAGCGTTGTTGTGCCGGCGGATGCGTAAAGCAACACAAAACCCAACAGCATCAGCCCCAACGACACGCCGCTCGCCATCGCGAATTTCAGCGTCACTTCGTCAGCGGTTTGCCGGCGGTCGTTGATATGCAGAATCAGGCCCACCGGCAGATAGACGAGCGGCAGTGCGACGGACAGCAGTACGAGATCATCGGCCATCACAGCCAGCATCGCACCCGACGTGCCAAACATGACCATCGCCGCCGACTGGGTTGCCGTCCGTGCGGAACAAGGCCGCTGCGAAATCAGCGCAACGAACAGGCCGCCTGTGCCCAGGAGAATCCACTGTAGGACGTCCCCATGCGAATCGGCGGCGATCTCCGCGATTCCCGCAGTCGGCGGAATCAATGCTTTGCCGACACCAGCGAGGATAAAGGTGAAAAGACCGGTCACGCCGACCCAGTGCGGCGCCCACGCCCGCTGCGCACCCGTCAGCAGCAACAGTCCCCCCGCAACGATGAGCACGATCTGCGGAAACAGGGTCAACAGGGCTGGATGCGTCATTATCGTCCCCGCCCGGTCATCGAGCTGCTTCGTCGGCGTCCGGGACTACAATGATGCGGGCGACGGACGTTTCAGTATGCCCGATGAAGACCTGCGGCGCGAGGCCCAAACACAAGATCGCCAAAATCAACGGCACAACCGCTGCCACTTCTCGCAAGTTTAAGTCCCCGCTCGGCGCGTCCTCAGTTTGCCGCGGCGGTTTCCACGACGGGTGGTTGATGACCGGTTCGCGGAGCGTCCCCCAGAAGACGCGCTGCATCACTCGCGCGAAACACCACACGGTCAGCAACAGCGCCGCTAGACCGGTGATCACAAATCCCGGATGCACCTGACCGATGCCCAACATGACCAACACGGTGGCGACGAATCCACTGGTCGCCGGCAAGGCGATGAGTGAGGCGACGCCGATGAACGTCACGGCTGTCAACCGCGGAAACCGGCCCGCCAGACCGCTGTACGCTTCGGCTTCACGCGTGCGATAGCGATCAAACAGCGCCCCCGTCACACAGACAAGGACGCCCATCGACAGGCCGTGGCTGCAGAGCGACAACAGGCCGCCTTCGATGCCGACCGACGTGAGCGAGAACAGCCCCAACACCGATAAGCTCGCGTAGCTGACGGTCAAATTCGCCGCCATCCGCTTCATGTCGTCTTGCACCAACCCCAGCATCACGCCGTACACGGCGCCGATCGCCGCCGGGTAAAGAAAATAGCCGGCGAAGTCCGCGCACAATTCCGGAAACAACGGCAGCAACAACCGCAACCAGCCGTACACACCGATCTTTAACCAGACCCCGCACAACAGCAGCATGCCGGCCGTCGGTGATTCCACGGCGGCGTCCTGCAGCCAGGTGTGCAGCGGAAACAACGGCACGTGAATGGCGAATCCCAAGCCGATCGCCGCGAACACCCAGGGGCGGACGCCGGCCCAATACCGGTCATTTTCGGAGTTGGCGGCGGCCAGTTGCGGCAGTTCTTCGATCAGGCGAGAAATATTCAACGTCAGTTCCGAACTGCCTGACATCCAATAATGCGACAGTACCAATAGTCCGCACCCGACGAATACTAAACCGCTGCCGACGAGCGTAAACAGAAAGAACTTGATCGCCGCCTGCCGCCGATCGGTTCCCCCCCAACCGCCAATAAGAAAATAGAGCGCCAGCCGCGAGACTTCCCAGCCGACGAACAGCCATACGAGATTGCCGGCGGCGAACAGACCCATAAGACCCGCTGTGAGCAGCATGATGAGCGCAAAAAACAAATCGTTCCGCGACGTCGCGCCCCCCGGTGTGATGAGAATGGCGGAATGCGTCAACAGGGCCGATAGCAAAAATAGCCACACATTGATCCCGTCGACCTGCCACGCGGGGGAAGTAATGAATGACGCAGAACTGGCAGCGGTTGTTTCTTGAGCAGACTGTGGAGCGAACGTCACCGCCACGCCGACGGCTGCCAGTAGTGTCGCGACTGCGAATGCGATTGCCATTCGCCGCGCGGCGCGCGGGCGCCCAGCGCCGCACAGGAGCACGGCAACCGCCCCAGCCAGGGGAGCGAAGACGACAACAGCAACCATGTTCGACATCGAGCTCACTTCAGGCAGCGCCCATATTAAGGCCCGCCGCCAGACCATTGGACGACCGCGAGGATCATGGCGGCCGCCGCCACGATCATCAAGGCATAGAACTGAATCAAACCGTTTTGCAGCGGCTGCGCGGTCTTGGCAAATTTCAGCGGCAACCGTGCAAATGTGCCGATCAGGATGCGATCGATCAAGAACCAATCAACGAAACGGCACAACAGCGATCCGGCGCGGAGCGGCAGCGCCAGACCCAGGAAAAAATAATCCGGCAAAAAGAACTCGCGCCGGCCGAGCGTGCACAACGGCTGTAACGGCCGGGTGACCTTTTCTAGGAATGCCCCGCCCGCCATTCTAAACAGCCACGCGCTGAGCCCTCCCACCAACGCCGCGGCAGCGACAATGATCTGCACGTCGCCCGCGATGGGCACCGCTGGCGTTCCGGGGGGCAGAAACTCCGCCAACCAACCGGTCATCGGGCCGATCACCGCTCCTACCGCCATCACCATAACGGCCAGCAACATCAGCACCGCGTTTTGTAGCCAAGTAGGAAGCGCTGTAGTTTGCGCGTCGGAATGGTGATTCTCCGAATCCCACGAGCGGGGTTTACCGATCAATCCAAACAGGCCACACGCCGTTAACAATATCGCACCGGCTGCGCACCAGAAGAGGACGGTCCATGTCGTCGGAGAGAGCATCGCTGCGGACGATGTTCCCGCTTCGCGCACAACAGCGAGTATCGCCGACAGACTCCAAAACCCCGACAGCAACGGCACCCCGCACAATCCCGCAGCGGCAGCGGCGTATGCCGTTTTTTCCACGCGCGTCCGACCGACCGCCAAGCAGGCTACGGACATGCCGGCCGCATGCACCGGCAGATGCCAACTCGCGGCATACGCGCCGGCAACCGTCCCCGTTCCCAGCGCCAACCACATCAGTCCCACGTGCGCGATCGTGATGAACGCCAAGCGCCGCGCACGCCGCATCTGATTGACGGCGATCCACCCGCCCGCCAACGCCGTCGCTCCGCCGACCAAGGCCACCGTAGATAAGAATCCGGGCATGTGGGCCAAGTAGGACTGAAACAGCATTAACAGGTGAATTCCCGCCACGCCGCTTCCCACGCATTGCAGAGTGGCGGCCGCTGAGGACGATTCCTCGCTGGCATCGGGCAGCCAGATGAACAGCGGAACTTGCGCACACGCGGCAATCGCCGCGACTAGAATCCCGAACGCCGCCAAGGTATCGCCGCTGGTAATTTCTCGTGCGCTGCTGCCGGCGACGATCGCCGCGATATCCAGTGAACCGGTCGACGACCACAGTTCGCACGCGGCGGCCAACAATCCGCAGCCGCCGACGGCCAACACCAGTGCCGTTTTGCGAACAGCCATCCGCCGCCGCAAGTCATCCGAAGCGCCGCCAGCCAGTCCACACGACGCCACGCTCATCCCCTGCCACGCGATCAGCAATTGCAGAAGGTTGCCGCAAGATAAAAACCAAACCGTCGCCGCGATCAGCAGCAATAACCAACAGTTTTCTCGCCACGACGTTTCCGCCGTCGTTCGTGCCGCTGCCGCATGGAGGACAACCAGGCCCGCCACGATCGTCACGATTGCGATCAGCCACGCCGACCGGTGGTCGACCACCACCGACAGCGTCACATCGAGCGACGATCGTCCCGGCACGAACAACCAGGTGCCGAGCGCCACACTCAGGGGTGCGGATCGACCAGCGGCGACGACCAGCATCATCGCACCCACGACGACGGTCGCCGATCCGCCAAAGAGCGCGGCGGCGGTCGACAGGCGCCGCAATTTCAACCCGCCGCACAGCCACCCAATCGCACAGGCGGCCAGGGGAACGAGGAACGTGGCAAGGACGACGGCAGAGTTCACGTGCGGTGAATCCTATGGTTTTGTGCGATTAGGTTTTCAACGACCGGTTGTCCAACGGATCGCGTTCGCTCTCCCGCAAAGATCGCCAACCGGCAACGTCGGGCGAGTTCCGGCGGCGGGAAAGAATCATCAAAAGCGTCGCCGCAAACATCAACAGCGCCGCCGCCATGCCCCACAAGAGCAACAGCCAAGCGGCACCGCCAGCGTCGGCATACGCGGAATTGACCGCCGCAATCGCGAGTGATACGGCTTGCAGCATGACGAGCCCGCTAAGCAGGATCTGGAACAGACTGCGGCGCGACAATAAGCCCAGGCACCCCACGGCGAATTGTGCCCCTGCAAACACCAACAGATTTTGCAATGCCGCCGGGTCGGAAATCATGTGGCCGGTCCCCCTGTCGCTTGCGTTACCGCTTCTGAGGGTTCGCCGAGCGTCATGCGGGCCACGGCGACCATCGCCACGAACAACAATAACGCCGTCACCGTCAAGCTCACGCCATGTTCGAACAACAGCGAGTGCCCTAACTCTCGCCAGCCCAAGGCGGCTCGCGCATCGTCCGGTGGTGTTTGACGGACGTCGTGCAGGATCGTCAGCGATGGCAACAAAGCGGCCAACAGCAACCCGACGACCGCACAGGGCAACCATCTGAAACGGGAACCGGGCTCGAGCGTTGTCTTAGGCGAGGTGTCTACTGAAACCGACAGCAATAGCGTTCCCAACAGTCCGACGTTCACGATCACATTGGTGACACCGGCAATCACTGCGCCGCCGACAACCAGCAATGCGGAGTTTGCCAAGACGGCAGCGACGTACCACGCGAAACCATTTCGCCAACCGCGGCTGGTGACGACGAGGATCGCCGCCGCCATGCCACACCCGCCGGGTATGATGTAAGAAGCGGCAGGAAACCACGAACTCCATTTGGCAAGGAGCGGCTCATTCCCGGCTAACGGAAAACGCGCGAGAATTGCCGCCAGTAAAAAGGCGGCGACGGCCATCGCGGTGCGGCGAGGCCGTCGCGAGAGCAAGAGAGAACAACCCCACGCCCCCAGCCCGCAGATGAGTAACGTTGTGATCGGCAACTCCTGTCCGTTCATCCCTGAACCTCAATTCATTTTCGGCGTCATCGATTTCGTATCGGTCATCCGCCCGCCTCCGATTCGCGGGCCGTCCACCATTCTCGCATGGCCGACATCCTCAGTTGGTGAAACATCAAACCGTACGTGACGGCACCCACCGCCGCGATCCAACCTAAAACCGACCGCGTGACAACATCACGGGGCGCAATCCACGTTTCCGCAGCCAATGCCGCCATGAAATTAACAGCCGCCATCGGCAACAGCAGCTTCTCGGTCACTGCGTAAACGTCCGGCCGCCGGCGCAGTCTCGATTTCCCCCTGATCCAGGCCACCACGCACAACGCCGCAGTCAATTTGACCATTACAACCAGCGATCGCAGCACGGCGGCGGAGAACGAGACATCGTTGCTCGTAGTGTAAGTCGAGATTCCCCAGAAATGCCAGCCTCCGCAGTAGAGCTCGACGAACAACAATGCCAGGACGAGCGCGGTTAACTGCTCGATCAATTCGACATCCCGCCGTCGCCCGCGCCACGAGATGCATAAGGCCGCAGCAGCGACCAAAAACACGCCGCAACCCAACGGCTGCACGGCGGCCGTCCAGAATCCGGAGCGGGCCTGCACCGTCGATATGGCGGCCAGGTCAAACGTGCCGAATAAACAGCCGGCACCCGCTATCGCGCCCAGCAGGGACAGCCACACGACCAACGTAGAGAGCATCCGCGATGGTTCTGCACAACCGGGCACGTCGTGTGAAAACCAGCGCACGATTTCCAGCGAACCACACGCGAAGACCAGCCAAATTGCAATCCCGTCTGCACCCGACCAGACATGCAACATCTCAGCCAGTATCCCTGCCAGCGCGGTCAACCAGGCGGCCAATCGCACCGCCGCTGTCAGTATCTCCAGCTGCGACGGATGTTCGGCAAGCAGGCCGACTCCGACCATCTGTTGCAAACGGCCGGTCAATTGGGCGCGCGTCGGGCGGATGCGGCGAGATAGGAAATCTTCAATTCCCGCCAACAGCGTCACCGCTGCCGGAACTCCCAGAATAAGAATAAACAAGACGGTTAACATCGGTGACTCACTCTCGGTCGCGCAGCACGGACCGCCGTAAGTAAAAAACGCCGGCCGCCAACGGCAGGAGAAAAATCAACGTCCGCACAAACGCCTCCGGTTTGCGGGCTGGACTGACGGGAAGTCCCGCCAGCGCAACAACGATCGGCACCAACAGCAACAACCCGACACCCCAAACGACACCGGTAACCGCGCGGTGCAACGACGTCGGAAAGCTCGATTGCGAGCGGTCATCCTCGTCACCCACCGCCGTCACGTCGGGCAAGTTTCGCCGCCGCCGCTGCCAAATTGCGTGCGCATACAGCACGCCCGTCAAGCCGACACAGGCGAGGAACAAGAGAACAATGCTCGTCGAATCAACCGTCATGGGCGGATGTTGGCACAGATCGCCCGACGGGTAAAGAGGAGTCGCCCGATTGAGTGACCAGTGGCCGGTGGCCAGAGGGAGTAGGCGGTCGGCAGAGGGCAGTAGGCAGAAAAGCAGCAGTGCGCGAGTCTCGTGTTACTAGTCCGCCCTCAAGCCTGTCACCTCAAGCCTTAGGCCTACCGTGTCACCGCCGTCCCTTCGTCACGCGCGCCCGAGCGTGGAGATAGGCGCCCAGGGCGCGGGCGTAGGGCATGGCCGTCGTGAAGGGGCAATAGTCGACACCGATTCCCGTGCACAGGCCGCGTAAGGCGCGGCAGAATTCGCTGTATTTCGACAAATAGTGGGAACGAAGCCGGTGTGGGTCGACCAGTTGCGGATGGTGTGCGCCTTCCAGATCGCGAAATTGTGTCGGGCGGCTGAAGGGGAACTCCTCCTCCTCCGGGGCGACGATGTGAAACAGCAGCACTTCATGTCGGGCGTGGCGAAACTGCCGCAGTGCGCGGGAGACTGCCTCCAAATCATCGAAACAATCACTCAACAAGACAATCAGACTGCGGCGGCTAAGCGTGGGGACGATCCGCTCGAGGACCGAACCCAGACCGGTTTCGCCGCCGGGCACTGCAGCGGAAAGCGATTGCACCAGTTGCGGAAACGCCTGCGGCTTGGCTGACGGTTCGATGTTGTCGCAAATTTTGGTGTCGAACGTCACCCACCCGACTGCGTCTCGCTGTTGCAACAACAAGTATCCCAAGGCGGCCGCCAATTGCCGGGCGTAGGCAAATTTGGCCAGGGTCTTGCCCGCGTACGCCATGCTTCCCGAGCAATCGACCAGCAGCCGGCAGGGGGGTTTGGTTTCGTCCTCATACTCCTTAACGAAATACCGCTTGGTTTTTCCATAGGCCCGCCAATCGATGTGCCGCACTTCGTCGCCGGGGTGATATTGCCGGTGCTCGACGAATTCGACGCTGGAGCCTTTATAGGGGCTGAGGTGCTGACCCATCATAAACCCCTCGACGATCCGTTTGGCGACGACCTGCAAATTGCCGATACCGGCCAGGGCGGTGGGGTCTTGCAATGTGGCATCGGGAGCGGGCATAGGGAGATTTCACACATCCCAGCAGATGAATTGGGGAAACTGTCTCCCTTCCGTCGTACCGATCCCGCCCGTTCTCCGCAAGGGATTTGCCGCTGAATGAACTCGCAGGCGTCGCAGGTTGTGCCTATAATTCTATCTGGCCAAACACAATTTCCCTCAGAAAACCGATCCGACTGCGATGTCCGAGCAGCCATCCCGACACAACATTTTCTTTCCGCTCACGGTATTGTGGGGAGCGGCGTTTGTGATCACAATCCTTGCCGCCGGAGCGACACTGATATCCGACCCTCGTGCCCCGGTGGCGATCTTTCTCAAGGAATACGCGGGGATTATGCTCACTGTCGAAGTCGGCGGCATTTTGACGATGGCGCTGCTGGCGATGGCGGTCGATCGGCGGCGGACTTTGCAAGAAATGCGCGAACGGGCCGCGATGGCGGCCGAGAGCGAAATGACTACGAAAGGGCACGAATCATGAAAGTGCAAAACCACACTGCTGTTAAACAAACGCCGGTGGAGATGGAAGGAGCCGTCGGGGCCAAGGTGCGTTGGCTGATCGGCGAAGACGACGGCGCTCCGAACTTTGCCATGCGGCTGTTCGAGATCGAACCGGGCGGCGAAACTCCCAAACACAATCACCCTTACGAACATGAGGTCTACGTCCTTGAAGGGAGTGGCCATGTTTACGAAGGGGAGACCGAACACGCGATTTCCGCCGGGGACTGCATCTACGTCGTCAGCGACGAAGTGCACCAATTCCGCAACACGGGCAAAACTCCGATGAAGTTTTTGTGCATGGTGCCGATCATGAATAAATGCACCGATTGAGGGACGGCAAGTCGCATTTGCATTCATCGCTCCCAGATGGGGAGCCACTGGCGGCTTAACCGCCAGCGTGGACGTAGGTAGACGCCGCTGTTATCGGAAAACGCAACTTAACTCGGCACTGGCGGACGAGCCGCCAGTGGCACCCGTATTGTCCTCTGTTCTGCAGCGCTGGCCAACATGTCAAAGGACGTTCAAAAAGAAATCGCGCAGTTGCGGGAGGAATTGCAGCGGCACAACTATTTGTACTATGTCGAAACGCGACCGGAGATATCAGACCTCGAGTTTGACCGGCTGCTTAAGAAGCTGCAGGACCTCGAAGAGAAACATCCCGAGTACGACAGCCCCGACAGCCCGACGCACAAAGTCGGCGGCGAACCGATCGCCGGATTCAAAACGGTCCAACACCGGCAGCCGATGTTGTCGATCGATAACGTGTACGAGATCGACAAGATTCGCGACTTCGATACGCGGCTGAAAAAACTACTCGGTAGCGACGACGATTTGGCGTATATCGCCGAGTATAAAATCGACGGCGTGGCGATCTCGCTGATCTACGAATACGGCCGATTCGTGCAAGCGGTCACCCGCGGCGACGGACGGCAGGGAGACGACATCACGCACAACGCCCGTATCGTGATGGGCGTGCCGCTGCGGCTGATCGGCGACGACCTTCCGCCGGTGTTGGAGGTTCGCGGGGAAGTCTTCATCAACAACCCCGACTTTGCGCACCTCCGCGCGACGCAAGAACAAGCCGGCGAACACGTGTTCGTCAATCCCCGCAACACGGCCGCCGGGGCGCTGAAACTGCTCGACCCCAATATCGCCGTGCAGCGCAAGTTGCGGTTCTTCGCGCACGGGTCGGGATATCTCGAAGGGGTCGAATTTGCGACGCAGATGGAATTCCTCGCCGCCCTCCGCGATTGGGGCGTTCCCACCACGCCAAATGTCGCCCTCTGTCCGTCGCTCGACGCCGTGCTGTCGCAATGCGACAAATTCATTGAGGATTTGCATACGCTGGATTTTGAAGTCGACGGCATTGTGATCAAAGTCAATGACCGTGAGCTGCAAGAGGAGTTGGGGCGGACCAGCAAAAGTCCGCGTTGGATCCTGGCCTACAAATGGGAGAAATACGAGGCGGTCACGCAGATCGAAAGTATCGATGTGCAAGTCGGCAAGACCGGGGCCTTGACTCCCGTGGCGCATCTGAAACCTGTCGAAATCGACATGACGACGGTCTCCCGCGCCAGCCTGCACAATCGGGACGAAGTCGAGCGGTTGGGCGTCCGCATCGGCGATTGGGTGGTCGTGGAAAAAGCGGGCAAGATCATCCCGCATGTCGTCCGCGTCGAGGAACACCGCCGCGACGGCAGCGAGAAGAAATTTCGATTCCCCAAGAACTGCCCCGTCTGCAAGACCCCCGCCGTGCAGGACGAAGGGGGCGTTTACGTCCGCTGCCCGAATCCCGATTGTCCCGCTCAATTGCGCGAAACCTTGCGATTCTTC
>CALFYU010000336.1 GCA_937952455.1 uncultured Planctomycetaceae bacterium | reverse complement strand
TGCTCGGCGAAGCCATCAAACGCATCCACCGCGCCGAATCGGTCAGCTATCTGTTCGATTAACAGTGCGCTGTCGTCCTGGGCACCAACCGCGTGCTTCCACTTCCCCCAAACTTTGATATTATCCCGGGGTGATTTCCCCACGAACCCCCGCCCGCGGCGCGTGTCCCTAAGCTGAAAGCCAAATCGGCTGAATCAGCGGACCGACTTCGCCGGTCGTTCGTTGGATTTTGTCAACATCGAGGATTTTCCTCTGAACGGTTCTGACCCGGTACCGCCACTCGGCCCGCAGCCATTGCTGGCCAACTACCACGCCATTCTCAACCGCCAACAACTCGGTTGGGAGTCGCGGCGGCCATTCCTGCGCCGCATCGGGGTTGGCGGACAGGGAGTCGTCTTCCTCAGCGAACGCAGCGGCGCCGACGGGTTTTCGCTCCCCGTGGCGCTGAAACTCTTTTCGCCCGAGCACTTTAGCGACACGGCCGGCTACGAACGCGAAATGACCCGCATTGCCCAGGTTTCCTCGCAGGTCGCCGGCATCCAGCACGACAACCTCATCGACGTCCACGACTTCGTCGCCAGCGGCGGCTTGCGGCTGTTGGAGATGGAATGGGTCGACGGCTTCGACCTGCAGCGTCTGCTCAAACCGGGCATGATGCAACATCTGCAGCAGCGCGTCTCGCCCGAGCGCTGGCAGGACATCAACGAAATCGTCGTCACTCGCGGCCTGGAAAAACCGCGGCTCCGACCGGCCTTCGCCATCGCCGTCTTCCGCGGCTGCCTGTCGGCGCTCGACGCCCTGCACCGCCGGGGGATCGTGCACAGCGACATCAAACCGGCCAATATCATGCTCAAACGGACCGGCAGCGTAAAAATCATCGACATCGGTTCCGCGTATGAACTCCGCAATCATCCCGAAGCGGGCCGCTGCACTCCCGCCTATGCCGCGCCGGAGGTTCTGCAAGGAGCCGTCGGGTCGACCGCCGCCGATCTGGCCGGACTGGGATACGTCCTGATCGAAATGCTCACCGGCGCTCAGCCGTTTGCCGGCAAGAAAGACCTGCCCGCCGCGTTGCAGGCGAAACACGCCATCCTGGACCGGATCCCAAACATCCTTCCCCCGGAAGAGCTGGCGTTCAGCGAATTGCTCATCCGCTTATTGCGTAAACTCGTTCATCCTGATCCCAACAAACGGTTTCGCACAGCCGAAGATGCCGATCTCGCCAAATACGGCGCAGCCCAGTTTCAAGATATGCTCGTCAAAGGGGATCTCTCCAGCCAATACGAGTCGGAAATCCGCAACTGGATGGAAGAGATCGAGCCGATCGACTTCTCCGAGCGCTCCGTCCCCGACACCGATTCCGAGTCGGTCTATTTGGCGTCCACGCGATTCGCCGACGCCGAATGAGGCCGCGGAATCCGCTCGGCGCCGTTGCGCCCGCCGGCGACAAATTCCTCCATGAAGTCATGGAAAAACTCCAACTGCGGCGCCAGGCAGGGATGTTTGTATTGCTCCATGCTCCCCCCCAGCCCCGACTGCCGCTTGCGGCAATAACGCTCCCACGTCCCCTTCGGCAATAACTGCAAAGTCATCGGGCCTAACCGGCCGGTCCGCCGTTTTTCGCTGTATTCGGGGTTGAGCCGCATCAGCGCCTCGTCCGTCTGATTCACCAACTGCGTCCCCACATCGGCCGACGGGAGGTTCGCTTCCTCGACCAAGAACCGGTACCGCGGCGGCTCACCCCACGAGGGCGTGACCGTGAAATGCCCCAGTTCCAGCCCCAGCGGGTCAACGCTCTCACGCACCGCCGTGACGACTTGGTTTTCCGAAATCTTCTCGCCCGTGATGCTGGAAATATGCGCTCCCTTATTGAGGAATTCCAGCGTCGGAGTCGTCCCCAAAAATCCCGTGCACCGCACGACGTCGTGAATGTCATACCGGTATAAGCCCGACGACGTCGTCAGCAGAATGAAGTACTGCTCTCCCTCGATCAGCTCATGCGCTTCCAGAACGGTCGGGTTCTCCGAACCCATTTCCGCTTCGGGAATGAATTCAAAATAGTGCGATGTCGCATCCAAAACGCCGCCTGGAGTATTGCTCGACAGCGGAATCGTCATCCGACCCTCGCTAGCCGATAGTCCGTGGTCGCGCACGTTGAGATGACCATAGAATCGCGGCAGTCCCGCCAAGTACGCCCCCATGCTGCCGCCGGTCCACACCGACAGCAACTCCATTTGCGGCCAGAAGTCTTTGGGATAGAGATGTCCCGTGCGGCTGACGATCGCTTCCAACTCGCGTGCCCGTCGCGGATTCGCCCGCGTATTCCGACGCAGTCCGCGCCGAATCGAATCATCGATATCAAGGTCCTGCAACAACGTGCCGTTGGCCACGTCGCGAATCAACTCCTCGCGATGCTCATCCGCAAACTTCGCCAGGTGCAACAGCGTGCTCGGATTGGCCGTGGTGACGATCCCCACTTTGGAATCCGTAATCGCCGCCCGCAACATCGCGTAGTACTTCGATCGCGGATCGCGGATCTTCATCACCAATTTGGGCACCGTGTACATCGTGCGGATCAACGGATTGAGCATCTCACATGCCAACCCGCTGATGTTTCCGCAGGGTGTGCCCCCCGGGGTGCGAAACTGATCGTAGTCGCTGCTCAGTTGCACGATCCGCCGCTTGTACAAACAAGGGTGATCGTCGTAAGCACATACCCCCCAGATCCGCCAGCCCAGACGATAGTCGTCCATAAACTGCGACGTGATCGGAATGTATTTCGCGCCCGAGGTTGTCCCGCTGGTCAGCGTAAACATCAACAGCCGATTCTCGGGCCCCAACAGCGCCTGAGATTCCCCCTGTTTCAGCCGTTCGATATAGGGCCGGAAGTATTCGTAGTCAGAGACCGGCACCTGCGCGCGAAAATCCGCAGCGTTGCGAATCCGCGAAAAACCATGCAGGCGGCCGAAGTCGCTCTCGGCATTGAGCGCAATTAGGCGCCGCAAAACAGCAGTTTGCGTACCTCGCGCATTTTGCGTCGCCCGGATAAACCGCGCCACTTGTCGACGCATACGGAGACGGATTGGGGCGCCGCCCCAATATCGGACTGTATCGAGCATGACTCCTGTCCGCGAATTCGTGCAACATCAAAGCCGATTCGACAGGCGACCCACCGCCGATGCCACGCCCCCCACACGGGGCGCTAGTCGGCAGCCCACAGTGGCTCGACAAGCGAAAACGAAAACGCGAAGGAAGCTTACCAGCCCGACCTCCACTGGCGGGTCCCAGTTACCCTCAAATCACGATGCACATTCAATTCCGTGTTTTGAGAGAAAGCGCGTGAGAATCGATACGGGCAAAAAACCGTCCTGGTAGTTTGATGGGTCCGACCGGAATTCTCGGAAGTTGCCAAAAACGGCCATACGTAGCCGCCATGGAAACTCCACTAGCTTGCCTTCTTATCCGTAGTTTCGTCTTCTTCCTTGGATTTCTTCTTCTTCTTTTTCCCAATCACCATTTTAATGACCCGAACCTTTGGGAGTCCTAGAGGACTTTGACCCTCTGTCCAGCGGTCTTCGGCTTTCAACTGCGCCACGCGCTCGCCCCGCGTCAGCACGTTCCGAGAACGCGTCAATCGCCCGCTCCGCCGCAAACTCTTATGAACAGTCACGTTAGCCTCACTTCTGTTTTCTCAAATGTCCGCGGCGACCAAACCCCGACGGTAAACTCACTTAAGCCACAACCACCGGCAATCGGACGTTTCCATCTTCTCAAAATACAACTCCACCCCGCAAAACCCAAACGGTGGGTCCGACCCGACGCACTCGGATTCGTGGGAAAATCAAACGATCTCCCCACCCGCACCCGGTGACATTGACCGAGAACAATCGGGGGAAATTGCGATTTTAGAGTGACGCGCCTCACAATTCAACAGAAATCCGCCGCATCCCGGCTTCTACCCCAACGGCGATCCGCCGAGCATCGGTTCTCTGAGGCAACGACACGCTCCCGCGACCTACCCGGTGAACTTGGAGAAAATCAGTGAAATGTTCTGCCCGCCGAAGCCAAAGCTGTTCGACAGGGCCCGCGTCACCTTCTTCTGCCGCGCCTCGTTCGGCACGTAGTCCAAGTCGCAGTCCGGATCGGCCGTCTCATAGTTGATGGTCGGCGGCATCACACCGTCCCGCATCGCCAAAATACAGGCAATCGCCTCCACGCTCCCCGCCGCGGCAATCAAGTGTCCCATCATGCTCTTGATGCTGGAGACCGGTGTCTTATAGGCGTCCTCCCCCAACGCGCCTTTGATGGCCAACGTCTCCACGCGGTC
>CALFYU010000335.1 GCA_937952455.1 uncultured Planctomycetaceae bacterium | reverse complement strand
TTGGGTTGGGTGCCACTGGCTTTGCCAGTGCATGTGCCAATGCCGGAATCACTTAAGAAGCACTGGCAGAGCCAGTGGCACCCGAATTCTTGGCTTTGAAAACGCACTACGTGGCGGTCCAAGCGTGGCAAATATACGGCACGTCGATCGCGTCGAACTGTTTCGTTTTAAGATATTGATCCAAATCGTCAAGAAACGCCTGCAGATGTTGCGGTCCGGCCGCTGTTGCTAACTGATTGTTGCTCCGCCACAGATTGCGGAACCGGTCGGGAGTCATCCGCACTGTGTGTTCCAATCGTCGTAGTGTCGCCGTGGAAAAATCGCCAGTCAAAAGCAATTCCGCCTCCCAATCCCGACAGCGGTAGTCGTGGTCAAAACCCGGAACGTGGCGACTGATGGCCTCCTGGACCCAACCCAGCACCTCGCTGCGGTCGTTGTCCCGTTGGTTCCACAAGGCGGTGAACCCGCCACCGGGCACGAGAATCCGCCGAATCTCTGCCAAACCCCGCGGCACGTCCGCCCAGTGAAACGCCTGGGCCGCAAACGCCCATTTTTGCGACCGGTCCGGCAGACCGGTCGCTTCAAAGGTGGCATCCACCCAGGTTGCGCCGGGGCACTGCTCCTGGCCAAATTCCCGCATGGGGGTGTTCGGCTCGATCGCCGTGACACGCAGATCGCGCTCGAGCAGCAATTCGGTAAAAATGCCGGTCCCCGCGCCAAGATCGACGACTTGATCACCCGCGACGATATCCCATTCATCCAACAGGTCATCGACCAGTTCCGCCGGATAACTCGGCCGCGAACCGCGATAGGCTGCGGCCTGTTCGCTAAAATCGCCCAACGCCATGGCAGGCCCCCATCAGCTGCCGGTTCCGCTTGGATCCCCCGACGCGGACGCCAATAGTGCCGAAATATGTGCCACCAACTCCGCCTCGGGGACCGTATGCTGGTCGCCTGATTGCAATTGTTTGACCTGCCAGGTCCCTGCCTCAAACTCGTCGCCGCCGGCGATCACTGCCAGTTGAAATCCCTTGCGGTTGGCATATTTCATCTGCTTGCCGACTCCTTTTGGGTCGACGTAGACCTCGGTGGCGATCCCCGCGGCCCGCAGTTCGCGTCCGATTCGCAAATATTCGCCGCTCTTTTCCGCATCGAACAAGATCACGAGCACCGGTGCCGGCGTCGAGGTGCCGGGCAACATCTTGAGTTCTTCCATCGCTGCCAATAAGCGGTCCAAACCAAGACTCGCTCCGACACCGGGCAGAACCTGTTTGCTGAATAAACCGGTCAAATTGTCATAGCGTCCCCCGGAACAGACACTGCCAATGCCGGGGAGTTCGCCCAGAAAGGTCTCGTAGATCGTGCCGGTGTAGTAGTCGAGCCCACGCGCGATCGTCACATCGAGCGCCACGCGCTCGGACGGAAGCCCAGCGCGGGCGGCGCAGCGAAACAGTTCATTGAGGTTCTGCACGCCCAATTCGCCCCGTTCGTTCCCCGCGAGTAGTGTGGACAATTCCGACAAAATCTCGTCGGTGGTCCCCTGGGCACTGACCAATTTGAGGATCTGCTGGGCCTGGGCATCAGACAGACCGACAGCCGACGTCAACTCGGCGGTGACTCCCTCGGCGCCAATTTTTTGGAGCTTATCCAAGGCACGCAACACGCCCACCGAACGATCGGCCAGGTCGAGTTTTTCCAGCAGCCCGTTGAGCACCAGCCGGTTGTTGACGCGGATCGTGAAATCATCAAATCCTATGGCGCTCAGCAAATCGTGAATCACCAGCAGTGTCTCAATATCAGCGATATTGGCCGCAGTGCCGATCGTGTCAAAGTCGCACTGCATGAACTCGCGATAGCGGCCCTTTTGGGGATTCTCCCCCCGCCAGACCGTACCGATGTGGTAGCGTTTAAACGGCGTCCCAATATCGTTCAGGTGCTGCGACGAAAACCGCGCAAAGGGGACGGTCAGATCAAACCGCATGGCCACGTCCCGCTGGCCCTGGTCCTGGAAGCGAAACACCTGCTTGTCGGATTCGTCCCCCCCTTTTCCCAGCAGAATCTCCGCATATTCGAGCGCCGGTGTGTCGATGGGGCTGAAGCCGTAACTGCGATAGACTTCCCGCGCCGTCTGCATTAGCGCCTCGCGGGGAATCATCGCCTCGGGAAGATAGTCGCGAAACCCTTTGAGCACGCGGGGTTGGATGAGTTGTTGTTTCACGGGATGACTGTTGCGTACGTTTAACCGGTGAAAAAAATCCTCCGGGGACGCCGGAGGCGGACGAGTGAGAGTTGCACAATGGACCGTTTATAGAACGAGTTTCAAAACCCGGTTGTGCCTGTTGGTGAAACTGCCGTACAAGTGTGGGCGTGACGCATCAGAGGGTTTTGAAACCGGTTGTAGAGTAGATCAGACACCGCTGAGCAGCGGAAGTTCGACGGTCATTGTTGTGGAGGCGGAGGTTTTCTTCTTTTTCCGCGGCGGGAGGAGCGCTTCGGCATATTCCCAAATCTGTTCGGGCGTCTCAAAGAACTTATCGTACAGTGCGTCGTTATCGTATTCGCAGTCGTCGGTGGTGTACGACCGGCAGATCTTCGGACGATCTTCGTAGATGCCGCACAGATAGTCGTCGCGAAGGTACTTGCAGTCCGCGTGCACCATCAGATACCACGTCCCCTCGTCCACGAAGATCGAAATCCGCCCGTGCGTCATGTACCAGCGGATGCTGTCGAAATCGTCCCAGGTCTTCGGTTTTTCGAGCGGGAGCGCGAAGTAGCGGCAGCATTTGGCGGTGCAGTAACTGCAGAGCACTTCCCCCGGTTTGAGGTCCTTGCGTCGGACGCGCGTGGTCGTCATGGTCGCTCCATCGATTGGGGAATGGGAAATAAACGTCGCGAACTCGCGTTGTATTTATGAGAAGGGACGGACCGTGTTGGTCTCGTCCACCGAATGCGTTGTCCGGATCGTCCCGATTATAGCGGTTCGAGCGGGCGATGTGTACGTTCCGAACAGAGAGTTTGTGCGGCGCAAGGGGATTCATTCACGACATGCTGAAGGCCCATTCGTGCGATTCTCCTTGATAACGGAAGCGGGGGTTCACGTTGCATTCACGATTCCCCGATAGACTAACCAGGAGCCGAGCAGAGGTTGGGGTTTATGGAAATGGGACACGGGCGTGGTCCGAATTTTCCGCCGGAACCTGTTACAGGGCCGATCCGGGGAAACTCGCGATCAAGCCGCGCAGACCCCGGTTTCTGCTTGACCGGTCGCGCCGGGGAGCTTTATGATGAATGCACGGCACCATTGCCGACATCCCCCGCTTCCAAGGACGGGGCCGGTGCGCAAGGTGCTGTTCGGATCGGCATTTATGACATCCACTAGGCACGGCATATACCACCCCGGTCGGCGTGGCCGTGTCTTCGTGACATCGAGGAATCTCTGATGCACATCTTCGGGAAAATTTGTCTCTGGATCTCGGTCGTCTGCATTCTGGTCGCGATGTGGATGACGGCGAAGCTCTACACGGCCCGCGCCGGCTATATCAAGAAGAAGGTCGAACTCGAAGACAAGATCGAGAAAAATGCGGCGGAGATCACTGACCTTCGCTTGAAGCTCCGCAATACCCACCGCGAGTTGACGCACGAATTGCTGCAATGGGGGCCGTATTGGAACGACGTGGGGGTCGAAATTCGACAGGACAATTCCATCACCATCGACATCGGCACGCAACACGGACTTAGCGCCGCCTCAGCGGAAGGGACCGCCGGCCGTCAATTCGTTGTGCACGGATTTCAACCGGCCGAGAACGGCATGGAATACATCGGGGATTTCCAAGTCTCTTCGCTGGAAGCCAACCGCGCGATTTTGACCCCCAACTGGGAAATGCTGGAAGGGGAGAGCGATTCCTGGGATGGCACGAAGAAGTGGCGCGTGCGGGCGATGGTCCCTTCGCGTTATCACGCCCGCTTCAATGGCCTCGAATTGCAACTGACCAACCACAGCGAGTTACTGAACTCGAAGCTGATTGATCTGGAAGAACAGCGGCAGTTGCATAGCGTCGCCCAAGAGCGACTGGCCCAGCGCATCGCCGAAATTGCCGGACCGCAAGGGGACGTCACCGACGCCGACAAGCGCCCCCGCGAAGACGTCGTCGGCCTGCTCAGCGCGCTTGCCGAAGCCGAAGAGACCCGCAACGCGATTCTCGCCGAATCCGACATGCGCCGCCGCATCCTGCTCAGGACCATTGAAGATTTTGAGCGGACGCAGGCAGAGAACCTCCGCGTGGTCGAAAACTTGCCGCAAGGCGACGATGGCGGAACCGACGCCGCGGAAGCCGCCGCACAACCCTCCACCGTCAGCCGCTAGCCGCTCAGACCAAGCTGCGGGCTGCAAGAAACCGGGGTGGCATCGGCGGTTCGTGCGCCAGTGCCGACGTATGTTCCGCCGTCCAATCCCCCGACGCTAAATCCAGCGCGATTCGGGATAGTGTCGCTTTAGCACGTATCCCCGCAGAAGAATCAGCAGCAACAGATTGATCGCCTTGTAGACGATCAACCACGTATAGAGTCCTTGAGCCTCCACAAAATCGCTGATTCCAAACAAGAAGAACGCCAACGCATAGAACACTTCCCAAAGTGACCGCTGGTTCAACAAAAACCGCCGAGCGACGACCAGTCCCAGCAGGCACCAAATTGCCCCTTCGGCGATGTTGAACCAATGATAAACCACGTGCCAATGCGAGCCGGGATCGTAGATCCACCACTGTTTGCCCAGCATGTCTTCCAGTGATCTCAGCATGTCGCTTCGGTTTCTTGGTCAGGCGTTACCGGCGTTCAGCAGTTCGTCAAAATACTCCGGCTGCGGTGCTGTCACCGTGAGGGTTTCGTCTCGGGTCGGATGCCGAAACTGCAGCGATGCCGCATGCAGGGCGATTTTTCCCCCCAGTCCGCGCCGCGCCCCGTACTTGCGGTCCCCCACGATCGGCATTCCGCGCGCGGCAAATTGTACCCGAATCTGATGGCTCCGTCCCGTTAGCGGGCGGACCTCCACCAAGGTGCGGCCGTCGCCGAATTGCCGCACCCGATACCGAAGATGCGACTGTTTGGCTCCCCGCTCACGCGGCTTCGCCACGCGGACCCGATTCGCGGCGGAGTCCTTCGCCAGCCAGTCCACAAACTCCCCCTCCTCGGTCGCCGGGCGACCTTCGAGGATCGCCAGGTACGATTTCGCGATGGTGCCGTCGCGAAATTGCTGTGCCAACCGCGCCGCGGCCTTGCTCGTCCGGGCAAAGAGCACCACACCGGAGGTCGGACGGTCCAAGCGGTGGACCAGCCCCAGATAGACGTTGCCCGGCTTTCCGTACGTTTGTTTGACATAGGCCTTGCAATGTTCCAACAAGGTCTCGTCCCCGGTCCGGTCACCGGCGGTCAGCAACTTGGCCGGTTTGGCGACAGCGAGGCAATGGTTGTCTGCGTACAATACTTGTAACTGTGACACGGATCGTGGGGTGCGTTGCGCGACGGACAAAAGGGCGGAACAGTCGTTCGCCGTGATCATATCGCCCCCCGCAACGCGGGAAAAGCACTTCATCCTGAAACCCCCATTCCCGATAGAATTCGCCCCCTGCGGCCTGTCGCAATGCGGGTGCGAATTGTGTATGCTCCATGACGCGCTTCATCCGCTCAATTCATGAAACGTCGATCGAATGACCGTGGATCATGAAAATTGTTCACGAACCTTCCCGTTTGCCGTCTGTGCGACTTCGACGGAATAAGCCATGCCCAGAACCATTGCGATTTGTCTGTTCCTCTCCTGGCTGCTTCCCGCCGCTGCTCGCGCCGAGTCGAAGTTTTCCGCGGAATTCGTGTTTCCGCTGAACGACGAACATAACCACGCCCCGGCAATCGTGGAGTGTCCCAACGGCGATCTGCTGGCCTCCTGGTATCGCGGATCGGGTGAGCGGAGCGCCGACGACGTCCGCATTTTGGGCGCCCGGTTGCACAAAGGGGAATCGACGTGGAGCGACGAATTCTTGATGGCCGATACGCCCGGTTTCCCGGACTGCAATACGGCCATGATGATTGACAAGAACAAACGGCTCTGGCTGTTCTGGCCGACAATCATCGCCAACACCTGGGAATCGGCCGTGACAAACTACATGACCTCGACTGACTACGAAGGGGACGGCGCGCCCCGCTGGGAATGGAAGGACCAAATCTATCTCAAGCCGGACGATTTCAAGGAGGAATTCCTGGATCACGTCAACAATCACCTTGGCAACAAGCAGCCGCTTTCGGAAAAGCAACTTCAATTCCTGCAACTCGCCAAAGACACCGCCGGCGACAAGATGTTCCAGCGGTTCGGCTGGATGCCGCGGTGCAAACCGACTGTTTTAAAGAGCGGCCGTATTTTGATGCCGCTGTATACCGACACCTATTCATTCTCGATCATGGCGGTGAGCGACGACGAGGGCAAATCCTGGTACGCTAGCCGGCCGATTATCGATTACGGCAATATCCAGCCGGCCGTGTTGCAACGCGAGGACGGCACCGTTGTCGCCTACATGCGTGAAAACGGCTTTCAAGACCATATCCGGATTTCTGAGTCCTCAGACGACGGAATCACCTGGGGACCGGTGAAGAATTCTGTACTTCCCAATCCCGGTTCCGGGCTGGACGGCGTAAGGCTCAACAACGGGCATTGGGTGCTGATCTACAACGACTCGACCCGCGACCGCAACAGCTTGGCCGTCTCGCTTTCAGAAGATGAAGGCCGCACTTGGCGCTGGACACGGCATCTGGAACAGCACGAATCGGGCCGGTACCACTACCCGGCCATCATTCAGGGTGCCGACGGCACGGTCCATGCGATCTACACCTATTCCGTGGCAGATGGAAAAACCATGAAACACGCCGCTTTCGACGAGGAGTGGATCAAGGAGGGGGATTGAGGCGGCCAGACGAGTGCGGCCGAATCTTCGTTTTTTCTGCACCGTCGGGGTTCTGTTTCTGGTAGACTAGAATCCGTTTCAGAACCCCGTTGTGCCTGTCGGTGAATCTGCCATACAAGTGTGGGAGTGACGCGTCAGAGGGTTTTTTAACCCATGGTCGTAAGTCTGGCGGGGCGTGGGGCACGATGGATAATATCTACGAAACGGCCGGGGGGCGCGCGACACCTCGCTACGGCCGAGTTGCTTGGGAGATTTCATAGCGTGGTGACCCGATGCCACTGAAAGTACGATGTCCGGGATGCGAAAAAGTCTTAAGCGTGCCCAGTGCGGCGCGGGGTAAGACGGTCCGTTGTCCCAAATGCGAAACCAAGGTCAAGATTCCCACCGCCACG
>CALFYU010000334.1 GCA_937952455.1 uncultured Planctomycetaceae bacterium | reverse complement strand
TATCGCCGTTTTTGACGTTCAGCCGCTGGGCCGCTTCGTATCCAATATAGACCTTGCCCGCCGGGACCGAAAAGATCATCGGCGGCTTCTTTTGTCCCGGCGGCGCGTATTCGTTGGAGATCCCCGTCAGCAGCACGGATACGCCATTGACGTCAAAACGCCGCTGCAGCGTGGCGACGAGGTGGTTGTAGGACAGCCCCGGGTGTGCCACCAACCGGTGCACCCCCTGCTCGTCCATCGTGAGATCCGAATAACCCGTCGCGTAAAACTGATCCATATCGGTCGCGCGGGGGATCACGCGGAGGTTAAATCCCATATCACGGGTCACGCGGCGCGTTTCGCGCTCTTGTGCGGACGTGATCGTATGAAAAGCAACAAAGATCGCCGTCGCTGCCGCCACGGCGCAAATGCTCAACAGAAAGTTGAACTTGCGATAGCGGATCTCGCTGAAAATCAATCGCACGGCGCCGATCATGCCTGTCCTCGCCTGCGAAACAGCAAGAACAACCCGCCCCCCAAGGCGAACGCGCACAATGCACCAACGGTGATTGCCGCGGCATTACCGACGATCGCACTTGGGGGTACTTCCGGTGATTCTTCTGCCGATGCCGTAACAGTGGTCGGAGCGGGCGCGGATGCTTGGACGTGGGCGAATTCAGCCGGCGCTTCCGCAGCGGATACGGATACTTCCTCAATTTCCGCCGACGGGGGGCTGAGGACGGGGTCATTGTCCGGAGGCAATTCATCGACGTCGAATTCACCGTAGCCGAGCAACGGATCGATGGCCACGTCCTCGAGGGTTTTCTTGGCGGCCCGGTTGTCCGCCCCGCGGGCGATGATGCGGCTGATTTCCACCTTGATCAGCGGGTTTTCGGCGTCGAACCCCAAAGCCCGGACGACGTCCGCCTGTCGGTTGGCGTCCCAACTGTGCGGAAACATGGGGCCTTGCATCCAACTGCGGTCCAGTTCACATTCGCACGATTTGCCGACGAGTGCCAGCGTGTCAAACAACTCGGTCCCGCTGATATCGGCGCCGGTGACCACCGGTCCCAACCGGCGGCCTCGCCCGAAAAGTGTGACGACCGATGGTTCGGTACGCCCTTCGGCGTCCAGCCCCCAGCTCCACAACAACACCTCCTCGCGTAGCGCGTCTTCGGCTGAAATTGTCAGCAGCTTCGGCGGCGTATCGACTGGTTTATCCAACTTGGCCTTGATGCCGTTTAACTGCTTGATCGCAAACCCGGCAGCAGCGGCGGCACGGCGGTTTTCCGCAGGCGATTTCCCCTCCACGACCACCACCACCGCATAGGCGTTGATGATCGCATTCATGATCGCATCGCGTAAAGTAGAAGCGACAATCCGCTGCAATTGATCGTCGATCGCCGCAGCGTCGGTCTGCAGCGACAAGGGAGGCAACTCCGCATTCGGGGCCGCCAGCACCAATGCCGGCAATCTGCTGTCCGCTTCGTCGGGACGGAACTGTAACGCCGGATGATTGACGTCCTTTGTGACGTCGATGACTTCGGCCACAACGTTGCCGTCGGCGAAACGTTGGGATGCCGCTTTCAGAAACTGCCGGCGGAAGTCCGCGTGGGCGGCGCCGTCCAAAAAGCAATACAGCCGATACGGCTGCGAGCCGAGGTCCACAAACCCCACGTCCCGCACCGAGTACTTACACGCCCAACCGCTCACCGGTTGCAGGCAGAGTGCAATCGCGACGGCCGAAATGAAAATTCGGACCGTCGCCGCCAAACGCTGTCCGGGGAATTGTCCGTGCATACCCAAAACTCACTCGAAATCGATCAGTTTTCTGCTTCTCATAACATAAAGGTCCGCCGCGCGGTTGTACATGCTGGCCGGTGGGGGATGAATATTGAGACAGAAACAGCGTCGTCTTCGTCTCCGCAGAGGCGATTTGAGACGGGGCTACGCATCTCCACGAGGATAGATTTCAGCCGTTGTCGGCGGAATTCCGACACAAGTGTAGGAGTCTCACAATGAGCGTCGCGGACGACGTGTTCACGATGAGCCTGAATCGGGGACCACCTTACAAAAATCGAGAAAAACATGGACGATGAGGCCGCCGGCGTCCCGGAATGGGTCGTAACCTACGGCGACATGATGTCGCTGCTGTTAACCTTCTTCATCATGCTCGTGTCGCTGAGCGAAGTCGTCGCGGATGAGAAATACCGCGCCGTGATGGCGGCGCTGCATAGCTATTTGGGATACAGCATGGTCCCCGCGGCCCCGGCTGGGAAGAGTTACCCGCTCAACAGCCTGGTGCAGCGGATGGAATCGTTGGGCGCTTTTCTCGACGACGTCCCCCGGGAACAGCGCGGGACCGGTGGCGTGCGGGTGCAGGCTCCCAAGGGAACTAATCTCCGCGTTTTTCGCGCGCGGGAAGGGACGGCGATTACGTTCGGCGGCGAGCTGTCCTTTCCGCCGGGACGCGCCGAAGTGACGCCGGAAGTGGCGAACATCGTCGCCACCATCGCCGAAAAACTGGCCGGCAAGCCGAACAAGATCGAAGTGAGGGGACATGCCTCGGCTGAAGAATCACCGGTCGATCCGGATTGGGATAAGGTGCAGCTTTGTTATCAGCGGGCCCGCGCCGTGGGGGAGCTCCTCATGCGTGACGGTGTCGAACAACGGCGATTACGGTTCAGCGCGGCGGGCGACACCGAACCGGTGGATGACATCGGCGACGAGGACTCCGTCGACCACGCCCGCGTCACAATCTATGTTCTCGACACGTATTCTGAGGAATTCGTAGGAACGGCCGACGTCGAAGAGTGACGCACCCAACAGTCGCGGGCTTACGCGGTTTCGATTAGGTCAGCTCAGAAATAATCCGCGCACTGCCCGGCAGAATCGGCACCGTGGCTCCGCCGGCGCGGCGGATGAAGCGGTGCGGATCGATGCCCATGTTGTGATACAGCGTCGCCAGCACGTCTTGGTAATGCACGGGCCGGCTTTGCGCTTCGCCTGCGATGTTATCGGACGAACCAATCACCTGGCCGACCGGCATGTTGCCTCCCGAGAGTAGCGCGTGACTGACGCGGGCCCAGTGATCGCGGCCGGCTTTCTCGTTGATTTTCGGTGTCCGTCCGAATTCGCCCCACACGATCACCGTCACATCCCGATCCAGACCGCGGTCGTAGATGTCCTGCACCAGCGCCGAGACTCCGGTGTCGAATAGCGGCAAATGATTCTTCAGGTGCCCGAAGTTATTGCCGTGGGTATCCCAGAAACCGTACGCAACCGTCACGCAACGGACCCCCGCTTCGACCAGACGGCGGGCGGCCAGCAATTGGTCGTTCCACATTGGCGCGCCGTCACCCAGATGTTTTGCCGAACCTTTGCCATACCGCTCTCGTAGCGCGGGGTCTTCTTTCTCCACGTCGAGCGCGTCGACCAGTTTGCTCGACGTTAATACGCTGAATGCCCGTTCGTAGTTGCTGTCGACTCCGCTTAATTCCGCACTGTCGACCCGGCGGCGATAATCATCCAGGCTGGAAAGCAATTTCTGACGGTTGTCGAAACGGGTGCCTTCGATGTACCGCAGTTTCATGCTGGCGAGGTCTTCGCCGTCTGCCTTGATTCCCGCGTGCGCCGGTCCCAGGACACCCGGTCCGGGGCTGTTGTAGGGGCGGTGTTGCATCGTGGGAAACAAGTCGACAAATGCCGGCGTCACGCCGTCGACCGCGCCGGCTTCATGGGAAATGACCGACCCGATGCTCGGATGGCCGTCCCGTTCCGTTTCGCTCTTGGGATAACCGGTGACGTTTTGAAAACTGGAATGCTCGTCACGCAGCCCGACGATGGAGCGAATTACCGCAATCTTGTCCATCACCTGCGCGGTTTTCGGCAGCAAGTTTCCCACGTACGTTCCGGGGACGTTGGTGCCGATGGGAGTAAACTCGCCGCGAATCCCGTCAGGGGCGTCCGGCTTGAGATCGAATGTGTCCTGGTGGGACAATCCGCCGGTCAAATAGACCATGATGATCGAATGCCCGCTGGCGCGGCTTGCGGCGGACTGTTCGGCCGCCAGAACTTGCGGCAGCGTTAAACCGCCGACCGCCAGAGTGCCAATTTGCAAGAATGAGCGGCGCGAAATTCCGTCACAGTAAGCAGCACCCGGTCCCAGCAGCGTTAACATCGGAGTTCCTTCAAGTCTTGCCGCCGTTTCACGGCGACATACATGATGTTTCGTTGATGCGTGTATTCTAAGTGATCGGCTGGTTTTCGCCTAGTCTGTAGCAAAGGGGCCGCATCGGGCGCTGTCGGTATGAAGATGAGATTTCCAGGCCTTGGCGGTCCAAATCCTCTCCACAATTATGGTTCGGGCGCCTGTGACGAATATGCGGTATCGCATGGTTCGGGCGCCTGTGACGAATATGCGGTATCGCGACGTCCGCAGGCAAGACGACACCGTTTCAACGACAACCGCAAATGGAATCGTGACCTATACTTCTTCGAAGTCCTGCGGCTGGACGCAGTTTGCGTCATGAGGCCCCACCCGTAGAACCCTCGCGGAATGGTTTCGATGTCGGCTCGCCGGACTGACCGATTCACCCCAGCTCTCAGAATCCGGAAATCGTCATGGCCGAAATCGATTGGACGTCGTTTCTCGACGAATCCCTGGGTAATTTTACGCTGGCCGAACTCCCCCCCACCTTGGAGTTGCCCGCGCTGCCGCACGCGGTCACGCAATTCACCGAAAAAGCAGGCCAAGCCGAAGTCGACCTGCAAGAGCTGGCAAAAATCGTCGAGACGGACACGGGTTTGACGGTCGAACTGCTCCGGCACGTGAATTCGACGTATGTCGGCCTGCGCAACAAAGCCAAGAACGTGCACCAGGCGATGTCGATGTTGGGGCTGCGGCAGACCAAGAACTTTGTGATCAGTACCGGCATGCGGGCCGCCGTCCAGGCGCGGCAATCGAAGTTGATCAACCAGTCGTCGTTCTGGAACGCGAATCTGCAAAAGGCCCTCTTCGCCCGCGAAGTCGCCAAGCTGCTCAAGACCGACGAAGATGTCGCGTTTTCCGGCGGGCTACTGCAGGACTTCCTTCTGCCGGTGCTCACCAACGACCTGATGGATCAGTACATGCAGTTCATTCAGACCCGCGAACAACAGACACAAGGTCTGGCGGAGTTTGAACAGGCGGTCTTCGGTTGGGATCATGCACTCGCCGGAGCCTGTTTGGCTCGGCGGTGGAAACTGCCCGATGAACTGGTGGCCTGCATGCTGACCCACCATTTCGGTCTGCGGATTCTCGGTCATGAAACACTCGGACGTTCCCCCGCGGCGGCCGTCGCCCTGTCGGCCATGCTCCCCGACCAACTGCGGCAAAGTCGCCTGGGCTTGGACCTCTTGCAGCGGTTGCAGGGCAAATGGAAGGCGTTCGACCTAATCGACCTGGCGGAAAAAGTCGACGCACTGCACGAGGAAAACTCGATGGGCGTGCGGAACGATTTTCCGCTGGCCCGTCGCTGCCAAGCCACCATCGATAGCGCCGAAGCCTTTGCGGACGGCACGCTGACGAAACTCGCTTCGTAGCCCGGCCGACTCCAAGCTCAGCCGCACCGACCGCCAAGAAGTAGATCCGAATGATGAATCACTTCGCGGCGGTTGTCGTCGGCGGTTTATAGCCCGGGGCGGCGATGAACGTCAGTAGTCCCTGGCCGTCTTCGGCGTTCCAGATGCGAATCTCGCCGTCGTAGCTGCCGGTGGCCACCTTCTTCGTGCCGGCGTTGTACGTGATCGCGTAGACCCAATCGTTGTGGCCTTTGAACTCGCGGACCTGCTTGCCGTCGGCCAGATTATGTTCGCGGCCCAGCTTGTCCGCACCGCAGCTGAAGATCTTGCCGTCGGGGGTGACGACCAGCTCGTAGATCTCGTTGCCGAAACCGCCGATGGCCCGGATCTGTTTGGCGTCGGCCGGATTCCAAACGCGAATCTGCTTGTCACGGCCGGAGGTGACGACCTGCGTGTTGTCGCCGTTGAAGCCGACGCCGAAGACCGGTTCGCCGTGCGAGGAGAATGTCACCAGCGAATCCCCCTTGGCCGCGTCGAAGATTTTTGATGTCTTATCCCGGCTGGCGGACGCCAGTTTGGAGCCGTCGTGCGACCAGGCGAGGTCCATCACCCAATCGGCATGGTCCTCGATCATCAATTGTTGTTTGCCGGTGGCGACTTCAAACACGCGACTCGACCGGTCCGCACCGCCGCAGGCGAGTCGCGTGCCATCGGGACTGAACTTGACCGTGAAGATCGAATCTTGCGACGTAACAAAATCGCGCAGTAATTTTCCGCTGGCGACGTCAAATAGCTTGACCTCACCCATCTGTGCAGGCGTTCCGGCGGCGACGGCGATTGTCTTTCCGTCGGGGGCAAAGTCGATGCCGTAGATGCGTTCGGCGAGATTGGTGATCCGCGCCGTGCGCTGGCCGTCGGCGACGTTGAACAACAAGACCTCATGGTATCCCGAACTGGCCAGCGTACTGCCGTCGGGGCTGAAGCGCAGTGCCGTGATCGGCATCGGCACGCGGTAGGACTCCGGCGGCGCCGGTTGCGGCAGCTTGGGAACAATGGTGGGCAGCGACGCGGAGGGATTGACCCCCGCATCGAGGACCGCTCCCAGGTCGATCCACTTTTTGACGATCGCAATCTCTTCATCGGTGAGCGGATCGCTGTCTTCGGGCATCGAGCCGTCTTCGATCATCAGAAACAGGTTCGAGTTTTCACCCTCGTTGGGAATCACCGTGTCCCCCAACTCGCCCCCCTTCATAATGCCGGCGAACGATTCCATATTGAAGCGGCCCTTGGCGGTGCGGGCGTTGTGGCAGGCGAGACAGCGTTTGGCAAAGATCGGCGCGACTTGTTCGGAAAACATCACGAATTGGTCGGTCTTCACCATGGCCCGCTGAGCGGCTTGAAGTTTGTCGATATGTTCGGCGGCGACGGTTTTGAATGCCAGTTGCAGTTTGGCCGTCTCGTCGGCGACCGGTTGCGCATCCGCTTCGGCTTTTTTGACTGCTTCATCGGCGGCCGCCACGGCGGCTTTCAAAGATTCGACTTGCGTTTGCGCCGCTTTGGCAGCGGCGTCGGCGTCGGTTGCGGCTTTGGCTGCGGCCGTCAACGCGGCCTGCGCGTCGTTGTTTTTCTTCTCCGCTTCAGCGGCTGCTTTGGCGGCGGCGGTGGCTTTTTCTGCGTCGGCCTTGGCGGCGGCGGCCAATGCGGCAGAGACTTTCTCGGCGACCGTTTTCAGTTCTGCGAGGTCTTTGTTGTCCGGCGAGGTCGCTGCTGCCGCGGCGGCACTGGTCGCTGTGCCAGCGGCGGCTTTGGCCGTTTCGGCCGACATTTGAGCGGTTTTCTCGGCGGCGGCCTTGGTCTCGGCGGCGGCCTTATGAGCATCGGCAGCCGCCTTGGCGGCCGTTTCGGCAGCGGTCTTGGCCTCTGCGGCTTTCTTGGCGGCTTCGGCCTTGGCGGGGGCGTCTTTCTCAGCGGCCGCTAAGTCAGCTTTGGCTTTACGCTGGGCGGTCCTGGCCGTTTGCACGGCCGTTTGGAGCACCTTCAGCTTTTCGTTCGAAGCTTGATAGACCTTTTCCGCCTCATTGCGGCGTGCCTCCGCTTCTGCGGCGATCGCGGTCAATTCGACGACGATCTCCTGATCGATTGCCGGTTGCAGCTTCGCTAGTTCCGCTTGAACTTCCTTGGCTTTTGCTGCGGACGCCTGTTGCGCAGCGGTCGTGGCGGCTTGGGCATTCTTCAAGGCTTCTTGGGCGGTGACCAGCGCATCAGCCGCTTTTTTGGCAGCTTCCGCGGCTTTGGAGGCGGCGTCACGAGCCGCATCGGCGGCGGCGGATAATGTCTTCTCCCGAGCAGCCGCTTCGTCGGCCGCCTTTTTGGCCTCCGCAGCTTTGGCTGCGGCTTCCGCAGCTTGTTGCTTCAGCGCGGCCGCCTTCTCGCGAGCGGACGGCTCGTCAGCGGAAACGGGGCGCGCGATCGCGGCCAAGGCCAATCCGGCAATCACTACGGCCAACGCAACGGATTTTGGAGTCGACATCATGTTTGGCGTTTCCCCTCGCAGGTCACCCACACAGGCAAACAAATAGAAATTCTCAACGGCCGGGTGGAAGTTGGAACCGTCGATTCCGCCGGCCGTGGTCGCTTGGTGTGGATGTAGTTTTTGGCGTGATCGGTGCCGCTTTGGCCCACAGCGGCGGCGTGGTTCGCTCGTCACAACGGCCGATGACCGCAGATTTTAGCGAAAGCTCAATGTACGCAACTCATTGTCCAGCTTACCAGACCGAACCAACCCGATTCCAGCCTGACATCGACCGCAATATCCGGAATCTACAGAAATTCCCCCTCAAGCCGGACGAGCCGACTTTGGGTGAAAATTGGTCGAGAAGGGACCTCGGGGGCACCGCAGGTGCCCCAAAGCGAACACCGGTGAGGAGGACGTACGACGAGACGAGGGGGGGCGATGCGGTGCGCCGGTAGGCTGCCGACACGATTCCGATCCGCCCGACCAAACAAAGTGCCGTAAGCATTAGCCCTTACGATGACGGATCTTGCTGCGCATACGCCGTTTTTTTCGCCCAATTTTCCGCCGACCTTTGCCTGTCTTCTTCGTACCCATACGCGAAACGCTCCTCGACCCTCTTTTTTATCTAGGGGTGTGTTTGAAAAAATGGTTGAATCTCGACTCTTTATCACACTGGGGGGGAATCTTCAAGAGTATGGGCGTAATGCTCGATTTGGGGTAGTGTCCTAATTTGAAGATTGGCTATCTCACCAGGTGGAATAATAAAAATCAAAACCGCCGGGGCCAGACAGGATGGTAAGTTTGCCCCGAATCTTGGATTCGGCCCACCCCAACGGACCGAACGCAATCCGCAGGATGTCGTAGTCAAATGCTCGGACATTGAAGGGGTTAGCGTGGTCCGCATGAAATCGCCCCAGCCAGAAATACCCGCCCACATACGGCCCGATCGTCACCAGCAGCCCAACCAACACGTAGACAATCCAACTCTGCCACCATCTCGGCTTATCGGTTGTCATGGGGCGCCT
>CALFYU010000333.1 GCA_937952455.1 uncultured Planctomycetaceae bacterium | reverse complement strand
CCATGAGCGTCGCGCCCCACTGCGCACGGAGAGCGAAAAAGGCCATGATCGACAAGCCGACAGGCACATTGTACACCTTGCTGCCGTCGGGCCAGGTGGCTTGCTGCAGCGACTCTTTGAGCGTGTCGCTCTCCTCGTCGACGTCGCTTCCCATGCTATAGATCGTGCCCAGGGTGGCGATGATCACCTCCCGTGCGGGAAACGACGCGATCGCCCCCACGCCGATCCGCCAATCCCAACCGAGCGGCCGGACCGCCGGTTCAATGGCATGCCCCATGCGGCCGAGAAAGCTGGTTTCAATTAGCTCGGCTGTGACGGCGTTATATTGGTCGCTCAACTGCGCCAGTTGCTCTTCGTTGTCCGGTTGATCCTGCAACTGTTCGATTTCGGCTTCCAGTTTGTGTTGGGCAGTATGATCGCCGGGAAAATACCCCGCCGCCCAGACAATGATTGTCGTGGCAAAAATCAACGTGCCGGCCCGCACGACGAACGATTTGGCCCGGTCGTAGACGCGGTGAAACACGATGCGCAGCGAGGGCCATTTGTAACTGGGCAACTCCATGATGAAAGGGGGCGTTTCGCCTCGGAAGAAGGTTTTCTTCAAGACCCAGGCCACCGGGATGGCAACCAGCGCCCCGAGTGAGGACATTGCCAACAACACGACCCCGGGGAGCGTCACCTTGCCGGACCACAAGGTGGCGCCGGCGATATTGATTTCCGGTGCCACCTGAAACAGGGTGGTGGTGGGGATGAACGCGGCGATGAGTAAGACATACACCGGCAGCCTTGCCGAACAACTCATGAGCGGCGCCACCAAAATGGTCACCATCCGGTCGCGGCGATTTTCGATGACCCGCGTGGCCATCACGCCGGGAATGGCGCAGGCGAACGAGGACATCAGCGGTACAAACGATTTGCCGCTCAGGCCGACCTTGGTCATCAGGCGGTCCATTAAGAAGGCTGCGCGAGCCATGTAGCCGCAGTCTTCCAAGATCGCAATGAATAGAAACAGCAGAATGATCTGCGGCAGGAAGACAATCACCCCCCCCACGCCGGCGATCACACCGTCGTTGAGCAGGCTCCGCAGCGGCCCCGGTGCGAGAATCGAGGAGACGACGCCGGACAGCGCGTCCTGTGCGGTTTCGATGGCGTCCATGAACGGTCCGGCCCAGGCATAAATCGCCTGAAAGACGACGAACATCAGAGCGATGAAAATCAACAGCCCGGCAATTTTGTGCGTCAGCAGCCGGTCGAGTTTGTCACTGATGGTGACTGTCCGGGCGGCGGGACGGGTGTGGATGCCGTCGAGCAGGTCGCGGATCCAGGTGTAGCGTTGGCGGGCTTCGACGGCGGGGACCGGTTGCCCGGCTTGCTTGAGCCGTTCGCGGCAATCGGCCAATTCTTGGCGGAGGTTATTGCGGCACTTGGCGGCGAATTGGGTTTCGACGCATCCGCCGGGATCGAGAATCATCCGCTGTATGAGAAATGGCGGGACGTCCGCCGCGCCGCCGGCGGCGAGGAACTCCGCGAGTTTGTCGCACTCGGCGTAAAACGATTCGTCAAATATGCGAGGCGGAGGTTCGGCCGAAGCGGATTCGGTGGCGGCCGCAATCGCCTTGCGGACGTCGTCGATCCCGCGTACGCGGTGCGCTTCGGTCTTGACCACCGGTACCCCCAACCGCTGTGACAATTCGGCCGCGTCCACAACCGTGCCGCGGGCATTGGCGACGTCGCACATATTGAGCACGACCACTGCCGGCAGACCCATGTCCAAGATCTGGCTGACCAGATACAGATTGCGTTCGAGGTTCGAAGCGTCGACGATGCAGACGACGGCGTCGGGATGGCCGACGTCTTTCTGCCGGCCGAGCAGCACGTCGACGGAGACCATTTCGTCCAACGTGCGCGGAGAAAGGCTGTAGGTTCCCGGCAGATCGACGACGCTAAACCGGCGTCCTTCCCAAGTGACGCGGCCCACTTTTTTTTCGACTGTAACCCCCGGAAAATTTCCAACGCGGGATTGCAGCCCGCACAGCGAATTGAACAGCGTGCTCTTGCCGGTATTGGGATTGCCGATCAGAGCGACGATGTGCGAACGCGTGGTTTCCACGGGTGGGAGAGCAGCCATATTTATCAAATCGCGATGTTGAGTGATGATCGATTCCGCTGGTGTCGCCGGAGGTTGCGAGAGAGGCGTCGGGTAGGTTGTCTAAAAGTAGTTTCAAAACCCTCTGATGCGTCACACAGAGACTTTCATGAAGGGTTCTCGAACAAGCACGACCGGGTTTTGAAACTGGTTCTCGTCAGTTGACGGGCAACGGCTCAATTGTTACGCGGTTGGCTTCGCTTTTTCGCAGCGACAAACGGTAACCCCGCAGCTCGAACTCGAGTGGATCCCCCAGCGGAGCTTTGCCCAACAACTCGATTTCTTCGTCGGGGGTGAGGCCCATTTCCAGGAGTCGAATGGCGATGGCATCGTTGCCGGCGATATCGACGATGCGCGCCCGCTGCCCAAGTCTCAGTCCGTCCAGCGTGGTCATGGGCGCATCAATCTTTACTGGCCCCCGTCACCGCCGCGGGAGGCTGTGGGACGTCGCCGAGAATGTTGACGAAAATATGAGCCGATTCGCCGCCGCGAAAGGTGAGACGATGGTTGCCGATGGCAACGATGCAGGGTTCGCCGGAGCGGACCATATGCACGACGACACCTTCGCGAAGCCCCATCTCATTGAGCCTCGTCAAAAGCGGAGTCTCGCCGATAATCTGCGCGATGGACGCGGATTCACCGTCGTTGAGAAACTGCAGTGGAATCATCCGGGGCGGACCAGGGAGTGCTGAGCAAGGAAAGTGCGCCTACGAGACGCCATACCAATAGCTAGACTAGGTGTATTGAGATTCAATGTCAATTGACCCTGCTCGATTGTGCTCTTGTTTGCTCAGTGTCGGCCTCTTCAAACCCGCAACTCAAGCCCCGGCCGGTCAATGGTTGCAACTCGTTCGCTGCTGGATAGTTGCGGGAAGTGCTCATCGGCGTTTCCTCAGATTACTGGGCCAATCCGTCGAAATCGTTACGACCGCGCAAACGCCGTTAAGCGGATTAGCCGGGTTTGTCGAAATTAGAGACAGGGCATCGTGCGGCATTCGGCCGGCGGTGCGTCCGTCGTGTTGACGGGGGGATTCTCTTAAATGCCGGCTGCTGCCAACATCTACCGTCCGAGTTTGTCGAGCGTACCAGCGCTGGGAGAGGCGCCGCAAAGCGCCGCCGCTGGCAACGGCAATGCCTTCGCCGCGACGTTGGACAAGTACCTTCACAAGGCGGAGGCAACGCACCGCGCGGCCCAGAACCGCGACGCGGGACCGCTGACGGCGTTGACGCAATTGTTGCAAAATGGCCTGCTCGGCAAGCAATCGAAGCTGAGCGGATTGAATGACCTGGCCGGGTTGCGGACCGAAACCCAAAAGCTGCAATCGCAATTCCAGGCCGACTTCCGCCGCCTGTTGTCTGAACAAGGGATCGATATCGGGTCGGGCGTCAGCTTACAGGTCGATGCCGGCGGCGAAATTCGCGTGATTAATGATCATCCGGACAAACTGTTCATCGAGTCGGCGCTGAAGAACGATCCGCAACTGAGCAACTTGTTCCGCAAGCTGTCCGCCAACGCCAGCCTGCTGCACGCGGCCGATTCGGCGACGAGCTTTCAGCAGTCTTACCGCGTCAATCCGCAAACGGCCCTTTCGGAGCATGAGGACCTGTTTGGCAAACGAACGCCGCAGACATACAGCCTGACGATCACCAGCGACGGGGTGCAAGAAGCGTTCACGATGCTGCAGGCAAACGCTTCGCAACCAATTCTGTAGCGGTGCGGCGCGCTATGTCAGGGCTTCATCCGAGATTTGGGTGCCACTAGCTTTGCCAGTGAAATGCTCGACGAACCCCGTACTTGCAACGCACTGGCAAAGCCAGTGGCACCCGGCGCGGGCCCTGCTGGTAACTATAGTCCCTTCGCGGCACTTAGGCGGCGGCCGACTGCGGCATGTAGGAATCCCGATAAGACGGTGGCAGCGGCGATGTTATACGATGTGTAGACGATCGTCCCGACGTCGGACCCTGCAATCAGCGGGCCGACCAGCACCGTGGCGAAGCAGGACATGCTGAAAGCCAGATAGACCGCAAACGCGAGCACTGCCAACGGCAGGGACCCCCATTTGACCACGAGCGACAGGTAGGCGGTCACGTATAGGAACAGAACGAACTCGGCGACGAAGCAGAGTGCCCACATTCCTTCATCGACGTCGTCGAGATAAGTCAGAAAAACGTCCGGTGCGGAGGCGACTGCAAATGTAAGCCAAACGAGTGCCGGCAGACACCCTAACAAACAGCCGCGGACTTTGTCGTTGGCTACGCGGCCGATCGATCGCGGCAGCATGCCGATATTCCCGAGCGTTCTCCATTTGACCTCCTCGGAAAAAACGCGGGAGGCCTGCACGATCATTTCCCCGGCGAGGAACGTGAGCGCCACGCCCGCCAGTATCTCCGCAGCGGCATCCCACCAATCGATCCACGACTTGGCGATGTAGACTCCGCCGTACAATACGGCGGCCAAGGCAGGAATCAACAGGGCGCGGACGAGGAGCATCGTCTTGCCGCCGGCCATGAAGTGAAAATCCTTCCAGGCCAGAGCGTTTGTCCAGGGCCGGGCCGGGGCCAGGCAGCCGAATAGGCGATCGGGACGGGCGACCCAACCGCGCGACGGAGCCGCGTGTGAGGCACCCGTGTTGACCAGTGCGAACAGTAGCCAGGAGACGAAAAACAACACGGCCCCGCCGGCGAGATTGCTCTGAACTTGAAAACCGATCGCGGGGCTTGCGAATTGTGCCATCATGACGTTGTCGAGTTGCGTGATGATGGACGCGTCGTCGAAACATTGCGCGGTGTGACTCGCAAACTCGGCGGCCGCACCGCCGTTGGCGATGAAGCCGCGGGCGATCATCGTTTGGGTGGCCGTGTTGATGAG
Source organism: uncultured Planctomycetaceae bacterium (assembly GCA_937952455.1). GTDB lineage: Bacteria > Planctomycetota > Planctomycetia > Planctomycetales > Planctomycetaceae > Symmachiella. The sequence goes on along the minus strand of CALFYU010000333.1, from coordinate 724 downwards.
AAGCGGACAGGCCAACAGCATGCCGATCGTGACTGCGGTGAAGAACATCGCCGCCCCGGTGCGGCTGCAGATTACCGAGAAAAACAGCCCGATATTGGCGGCGAGAAACAGGTAGGCCGCCAACGCAATATAGGCCGCGGCGATCTGACCGAGCTTCACGCCGCCGAGCGTCACGGCCAGGATCGTAAACGGTATCTGCACGACCAAGACGGAGAGCGCCAGAAAGAACCGATTGACGCCTTTACCGATCAAGATCGCCAGCGGGCTGATGCCGGCGATCAGGAACAACTCGAGCGTCATCTCCTCCTTTTCTTCCGTGATGGCAGTCGCGAAAAAGCCCACCCCGGCGGCAGCGATCGCGGCGAAGTTCAGCCAGGCAATCGTGCGAAAAAAGGACAGACCGGGCGCAGCAAGGGATAAGCTATTCGCGTGTGTCGCGATCAGCAGGCAAAACAACGAGATCACGACCGCCAGCCGCAACAGATGAAACCGCCGCCGACGGATGTCGTGGTTGAGCGAACGGTTCATCAGGGCAAATGTGGGGCGGAGCATGGTGGAGGTGGATCGGAATCAAAAGTCAAGAATTGTCAGGCGGCGGCTTGATCGTGGAGTTGTTTGCCGATACCCAAGTGCAACAATGCCGCGAGCAGCAACTGCCCGCACGTGAAAAATAACGGGAGCACGTACAGAATGAACCGTTCATCGGGAATCGAATTGCCGGATG
>CALFYU010000332.1 GCA_937952455.1 uncultured Planctomycetaceae bacterium | reverse complement strand
GGGCCTGCCGCAAACACCTGGATTTCGTCTCCTCGTTCACGTTCAAAGCCCAGACCGGCAACACCGATCTCGATGCCCGGCTGGAAGATCTCATGACCTGGTGGGGCCGGCCGCACAACTGCGATGCCGGCCGCCGGCACCCGCTCAAGCGGCTGGTCCGTTTGGCCGAAGCGCGGGCGGTGATCGACGGCGATATCGGGTTGCTCAAACTGGCGGCGGGGCAGCTGCAGCCGATCGAGGGGGACCGCATCCGCTCGCCGCGGGGGCTGGTCGAGGACTCCGATCGCGAAGTCCAGGGTGTGCGGATCGACAAGACCGGCGGGGCGCTGGCGTACGCCCTGCACAATCGCCGCCGCTACAACGGCTTTGAGTTTGACCGCTGGATTCCCGCCTCGCGGATGATTCAACACGGTTACTTCGAACGCTTCGACCAGACGCGGGGGATCTCGCCGCTGGCGTCGGCGCTGAATCAATTCCGCGACGTCTATGAGAACTGGGACTATGCCCTGGCCAAGGCCAAGGTGGCCCAAATGTTCGGCCTGAAGCTGACCCGCAACGCGGAGGAATCGGCCGGCTATATCGAAACGGGGACGACGGAGAGCGGCAACACGGTCTACGACGTCGATTTCGGCAAAGGTCCCGTGCTGCTGGACATGGAGCCGGGGGACGACGCCGAATTTCTGGAAAACAAAACGCCCCCCACGGAGTTCAAAGAGTTCACGCTGGCGGTGATTAGCGCCGCGCTGAAGGCCTTGGATATCCCGTATTGCTTTTACGACGAGTCTCACACCAACTTTTTCGGGTCGAAGGCGGCGCTGTCGCTGTACCTGAAGGCCTGCGAACCGAAACAGGACAACCTCCGCGAGCTGCTCCGCAAGGTGACCGTTTGGAAAATGCAGCAGTGGATTCTCAGCGGCCTGCTGGAGCTGCCGGCGGAGATGACCATTGCCGACATTCACTTCGAGTGGATCGCCGCCGGCCTGCCGTGGTGGGACATGAGCAAAGAGGTCGAGGGGGACCTGAAAGCGATTGACGGTTGCCTGACGACCTACACCGACGTCTGCAAAGCGCGGGGGTTGGCGGACTGGAAAAAGATTGTCGACCGGCGGGCCGAGGAAAACGCTTATCTCGCCGAAAAGGGGGTCACTCCCGGTCAGATGGCGGCGGCGCTGTCGACTGCGGTGGCGGATCAACCGGCCGACGAAGACGCGGACGACGACGAGGAGCAGGCCGCATGACGCAGACATTTGTTCCACCCACCGAACGGCAAGCGGTCCGGGACGTGCCGGCCGCTGCGCTGCAAATGTCGCTGGGGCAGTTTGAATTTGCCGACGGCGACGGCGAAACGTATCCGGTCAAACTCAGTTTCCGCAGTGACCAGCCGATCGTGCACTGGTATTGGGGCCGGATCGTGCATGATCTGACCGGTTTCAAAACGCACAAGCCGCGGATCCCGATCGACTATTGCCACAACTACGACGAGGTGATGGGGTTTCTGGAATCGTCGTCTATCGCCGTCGAGAACGGGGCTTTGGGAGCGGCTGGCGAATTAGTGCCGTTCGCTGGGGATCGGGTCGCGGAAGTGCGGCACAAAGCCAAGCTGGGGGTGCCCTACGAGTCGAGCGTCAATTTCAACGATGACATGAAGCTCGAATGGATCGACGCCGGACAAAAGGCGGACGTCAACGGCTTCGAGTTTGAAGGTCCGGGCGTGATCGTCCGGGAATGGGGCATTCGCGGCGTAGCGATCTGCCCGTACGGCGCGGACAAAAACACGTCGGCGGAGTTTTCGAAAAACGACCAAGGCAGCGTGCCTGTCAATGTTTTCCAGGGGGAAGTGATGACGAAAGAGACGCCAAAAACGGCCGATCCAAAACTGAAGCCGGAAGAGTTGGCCAGCGATCAAGCGGCGACGGAGCAGTCGGACCAGACCGAACTATCGGCCAACGAGGCGACTGGCGACGCCAGTGGCGCGCCGACGCAGACCGAATCTCCTGAGCCCGGCAAGACCGGAGACACGCCCGCATTGGAATTGTCGGCCGACGACAAGCAACTGCAGGCGGGGATCTCCGCCGCCCGGAAGCAACTCACCGAGTTCACCGCCAAATTCGGCGCCGAGAACGGCGCGAAGTGGTTTGGCGAGGGGAAGACCTACGCCGAGGCGCTCGAGCTGCACGCCGCCGCGCAGGCCGATCAAATCTCCGCGCTGCAAAAGAAGCTGGCGTCGATCGATACCGGCGAGACCGATCCGGCCGAGTTCAACGGCGTGACCACCGACGAAATGAATGTGTCCGCAAGCCGAGAAGCCAAAAACCGTTTCTCGCAGGTACTTCCGGAGCGGTTGGCCAGTTTCGCGGATGGGTTGTCCGCGAAGCTGCGAAATTAACTGGCGTCCGGTCTGCTGTGAGTTCGTGAATTCATACTGAAAAAACGCATTGGCCAGGGAGGGCCGGTAACAGATGACGACTTTGCTTGATATCGCCGTGATGAACGGATCGGACCGCGTTGCGGGACTGATCGAGGAAGCCACCAAAGCTCACCCGGAGATCAATCGTGCCGCGCGAACGATCAAGGGACGGCAATACAAAACGCTGGTGCGGACCGCCAATCCGACGGTTTCGTTCCGGAATGCGAACGAGGGGCAGGCGGGCACGAAAAGCACTTACGAAAACCGCTTGGTCGAGACGTTCATTATCAATCCGCGGTACGAAGTGGACAAAGCTGTCG
>CALFYU010000331.1 GCA_937952455.1 uncultured Planctomycetaceae bacterium | reverse complement strand
TTCCACGATCGATTCCGGGATCCCGCCGATACGCGACGCGATGACGGGCACGCCCATGGTCATCGCTTCCCACATCACCAGGCCGCACGTCTCGTACAATTCGCTCGGCAGAACCAGCGCGCGCGCGCCACCGAGTTGGGCGACGTATTCCGCCTCGTCGAAAAACAGGCCCAGCAAGAAGACGGCAAAACCGTCGTCCCGCACCGGCACGGCGACGAGGGCTGGTACGACTACCGCCCGATCAATTCCAAGTACCCGGCCCAATTGTGGTATCTCTCTCGCAACGAGGAAGATTGGCAACGCCTATTGAGATTCACCGCACCGGAGGATTTCAAAACGCTCGACTACCACAAAGCCAAGGGGGATGCGGAGCACATCGTTCCCTGGTTGGGATTCGTTCGCGGCGAGAACCCCGACTATCCGGTGCAGATTCTCAAAAGCACCTGGCAGGAAACGCAGCGGCGGCTGAAGGAGATCCGCGCAGACCACACCACCCCGCACGAACAGGATGTACACCACTGGCAAAAGCTGAACCCCGTGATCCTGGAGGGGCTGGTGCAAACGATGCTCGGCGGACCGAACCACATTTATCATGGCGGGCTACTGCACTGCAGCGTGCGCTATTTCGACGCCGACCGGCATCGCGCCGGCGTGCCGCCCGACGTGGCGGTGCTGGTCGACCGCATCACCGATCACGGCATTTCGCTCAAGATGGTCAACCTGCATCCCACCCAGGCCCGCAACGTGATCGTCCAAGGCGGCGCATTCGGCGAACATCAAATCACAATGGTCCGCCAAGTCGACCAATACCCGCACCAGTTCTACGAGGTGAACGCCCCCACATTCCAGGTGCACCTGGTCCCCAGCGGCGTCGGCCGCTTAGAAGTCGGCCTCAACCGCTTCGCGAACCCCCCGGCCTATCGGCAGCCTTAGCCACGGATGAACACGGATCGAACACGGATGCGTTGACGGAAAATAGAAATTCCCAAACCGACCGCTTGCGGTCGCAAACGACGGTCCCAATCAAGAAGTACTCCACCGCGACATCCGACACGAATTAGAATGCGTTTTTCAATCGATCGTGATATGTTGGCACAGACATTCGTTTCCGATCCATTATCTAACCCTCTGCGCCTCCGCGTCTCTGCGTGACATTCAGAAAGCGCGCAGAGACGCAAGGACGCAGAGTAAGCTCAGCCGATGCCGTACCCACGTAGGTAGAAACTCAGACAATGGCCATGCCACACGACACACCCAACCGCCGTGAACTGTTGCGTAACGGTGCCTTCTTCGCCGCCGGGGGATTGTTCGCCGCACGGCCGCACGCGCGAGCGGCAGAATCCGCCGCGGCCGGTTCACCGCCTATGAAGATCACGGCGGTCAAGACCTACTTGTTGCGGCATCAATTAAAAAAACCGTTCGGCGTGTCGGTGTCGGTGCCGTTGGATAAGACCCGGTCCGCGCTCCTCGTGAAGATCGAAACTGATGCCGGTCTTGTCGGCTGGGGCGAAACGGCGCCGATCAACGGCACCCGGGGTGCAATTGACGACCAACTTGGCCCGCAACTCATCGGCCAAAACCCGCTGGAGCACCGTCGGCTGTGGCGCGAGTTGTGGGGGCCAAATTTCGGCGATGCACTGGCCGTCGGCGCTCTGGACATCGCCCTCAATGATCTCCGCGGCAAAGCCCTGAACCTGCCGGTGGCCGCCCTGTTCGGCGGACGGCTCCGCGACCGCGTGCCAGTCTATGCGTCGGCCATGAACTATATCGAAGACCAAAAACCCGAAAACCAATATCCGCAAGAGGCCGCGTCGCTCGTCCAACAGGGATTCCGAGCCCTGAAGATGCGGCTGGGACGCTATCCCGTCGCCCGCGAAGTGAAAGTCGCCGCCGCCGTCCGTGAAGCCGTCGGCCCGGACATTAAGCTGATGGCCGACGGCAACGCCGCCTATACACTGACCACGGCCTTGCGGATGGGTGAAGCTCTGAACGAGCTGGGGTTCGAATACTTCGAAGAACCGCTCCCCCAATCGCCGAAATATGCCGGCTATGAAGAGCTGCGGCAAAAACTGCCGTTGGCCTTGGCCGCCGGCGAAGCAGTCGATTCCCGCAGCAGCGCCAAACAATTGATCGACCGCCGCGCGATGGACATCATCCAACCCGACGTCAGCCTCTGCGGCGGCATCGGCGAAGCGCTGTTCATCGCCGAGTTGGCGGCGCTTTCGGGAATCCGCTGCATCCCACACTGCTGGGGCGGCGCGATCCTGATCGCCGCCACCGTTCAGCTATTGAGTCTTCTACCCGATCCCCACTGGGGCTTCCCCACCGACACGCCGATGCTGGAGTTAGACCAATCCGAAAACCCCTGGCGCACAGAAATCGTCGACCGCCCGTTCGTACAAAAAGAGGGCCACGTCGCAGTCCCGACCGGACCGGGTTTGGGGATCGAAGTCGACGAAGCGGCGGTGCGGCGCTATGCGGTGTAAAGCGGCCTTCGCGTGGTCGTAGGGTAGTCGTCGTAGGGCAGGCTCCCGCCTGCCGGAATGTATAATAGCGCGAA
>CALFYU010000330.1 GCA_937952455.1 uncultured Planctomycetaceae bacterium | reverse complement strand
CGCGACGGCCCGCAGGTCGGGGCCGAGTGTTTCGCCAATTTCGTTGAGCCGATGGCAGTTGCGGCAGGTGACCGTACCGCTTTTCTCAAACAGCGCACGACCGCGTTCCGCATCCCCGCTCAGCGACAGGATTTGTTCCGGTTTGATGATACTCCCCAGCCGTTTTACCCGCTGTTCTTCGGGAAGAAATCGCTCAAACAGATCGCGGACCTGGCTGTCGGAATGGGCGACGGCCCGGTCGATGATACTTTGGCGGAGTGCGTCATCCAACGAAGCCTGCCGCACCGCCTGTAAGGCGCGGAGCGCCCCGACAGTCGTTGAGAGCAATCGCGCCACTGCCGCCGCTTGATCGGCTGCATCCGCGGGGCCGGCCCCGCCACTTTCGACAGCCGCCAACAAGTCGTCAGCGGAAGTCGGTGAATCTTTATCGGACGATTTGGCCGGCATTGCAGCGATCCAGTCATAGATCAAATCCACGCCCGCATCGTCGACCATCATGGAACCGATATGCGGCATGCGTCCGCGGCCCAATTTGGACATGCGGTACCACATCACCGACCGGAAAGGGTCGCCGGGTGCAATGACGCGCGCTGCGGGGATACTGAACGTCCCCTGTGACGGCCGTTCATCGAGCATCGTGGTCTTTTCCAACTCCAAGTCGTAGCGCATTTTGGAAAGGACCGAACTTCCCGCATGCATGCGGTGACAATGCGCGCAATTTGTGTGCAGGTAGGATCGGGCGCGTGCATCGCGGTCGGCGGACGGATCGTGCGGGTTGACGAGCACGTGCTCATTTTTTTCCAGAGTTAGATCCCGGTCGAGCAGCCCCACGTGGGCCAAGGCGCGGAGTTGATTGTCACTCACGGCGTCGTAAGCATGCGACCGGTTCAATTGCGGGGCATTGAAGGCCAATGCATTGCCCGCCCACGGGTTGTGGCACCGCAAGCATTCGGTGCGGCTGGCAAAATGCCATGTTTGTTGACGATGCCCGCCGGGCGCAGCGGGGTCCTGAATATCAAGCGGCACGTCCTCCCCGGCGGCATCCATCAACGTCGCGTCGGTCTGCTGCGGATTCCAGCGATAGGTGTATCCCTGCCAGGCACTGCCGTCGTAATGCAAAATCTGCGTTTCGATCCGCCGCTGCCCGCCCGGCTGGCCCGGCGTGGTGTCCAGCGAAATCGTTTTGGCCAACACCGAATCCTTGGGAAACGTCCACGTCGCCTCTTTGGTCTGCACGGTGCTGTCGCCCGGGATGGCGACAAAACGCTCGGCGTGTGCTCCATCGGCCCACGCTTCGGCATTGATCGAATACGGAATCACTCCGGCGGCGGGTGTGTGATCAGCGACCGATTCGAATAACCCCGTCTCGCTGAGTTTGTGGGGGAAATTCACCGGTGACTCGGCCGAGGGATTGGGGACCAGACGATAAATCTCGCCAGGTGTATATCCGACGACATAAAACTCATTGGCGTGGTCGGTCCCGAAACAGACAAGTTTTAACGTCGTATCGGCGATCTCCTGGTGCGACGTCACCTGCTCGCCGTCGTACTCCAAGGCCCAGATGCTCCCGGTTTCGTAGGCGCCATACAGATAGGCCTACGTTAGTTTGTTTCGCCGATCGCCGTAGTAGACGTGGCCGCCGGTGATCGAGGCCGCTTCGGAGTGCGGATGCGCCACCGTCGGCGGCGTGATCGGCGACGGACCGCGGTCGACGCTGGTGTAGACCGGTTGCGGGCCTTCGACGGCGCTCCAGCCGTAGTTCCCGCCGCGGCGGACGTCGTACACCAACTCCCACAACTCCCAGCCGACGTCGCCCAGCCACAAGCGTCCGCTGCGGGAATCGAAATTCATCTTCCACGGATTGCGAAACCCATAGGCCCAAATCTCCGGTCGCGCGTTGTCGACATCAAGAAAGGGATTGTCGTCAGGAATCTTATAGCCTTCGCCCTCCGGAGCGTGGTCGACGTCGATCCGCAATACCGACGACAGCAGGTCGCTCACGTCTTGGCCGGTCTTCAAAATGTCGGGCGGATTTGGTCCGGTGCCGTCGCCGGTGGAAATGTAGAGACACCCGTCGGGGCCAAATTTCAGGCAACCCCCGTTGTGTCCCCCAGACGGCCAGGTGATGATCGGTTTTTCACTCGCCGGGTCGAGCGTCGGCGGATCGGTGTCGGTCACCGTGAATCGTGAAACATGCGACCCGTCGGGGATGTCCGAACCGATGACGTAGCAGACGTAACAGTAGCGGTTGTTCGCAAAATCGGGATGAAACTCCAGGCCGTAAAAGTTGCCTGCTTTATCGATCGACTCATGCAAGTCGACGACGAGATCTGCTTTGTCAACGTCGTTACGGTTGGGGAATGAATAAATCTTGCCCCGCAGTTCCAGTACGAACAACCGATCGCTGCCCGGTGCAGGGGTTAGCTCCACCGGATTCTCAAACGTCAATTCGGGAAATACACGTTCCACGAGATACGGCTTGGGCGGTTCCGGCGACCCGGTAATACGCGATGTCGTCCAGGGAATCCGTTGCGATAGGCCGAACGGGACATCGTTGGAATTTGCGTCTTTCGCAGCCGATTCTTCGGCTGCCGCCGTGGGTAGGGCGAGGGCCAACACCGCCAACGCGGCCCAAACCGTCTGATTCGGAAACGTCATGCGCATGCACAGCCCTACCTGGGAAAGAGATTCGCAATCGGCACGCAAAGAGTGCCGTGCCAATTAGAGTACCAGACGGGGGGGATGGAGGCCAGAACCGCGGACGAGCTTGGAATCCAGCGGGCAGGACGCTCCGGACTATTCGCCCGGCTCGGTCAGCGGCAGCGACACGTTCTGCAATTGCGGGGACGGGGGTCCCGCTTGTGCGTCGCGATGCTCTGGTGAGTGAGAGCGTTCACCCAACACCGCAAACTCCGCATCCCGGTTCCGCGCCGCTGATTCGGCCAGACTGCGCTGCACGTAGCGCGGCTGCGAATTTCGCCGTGGCGCAGCCGGCTGAGGGCCGCTCATGAGAACGAAGATCACCATCTGCACCAGCAGACAGATCAATACGAAATCGCTCAAGAATTTACGCAACGTCCGAGCCTCCGCAGTCGTCCATCAATGTGCCAACTTCTATTTTAGGGAGGGCGCACCGCAAATTCCAAAATGGAACGCGGCGAATCGCCGAGTTTGCCCGAAGGGGTTCCGGATGTGGAAACTGCGTCGACCTTGACGCGCCGCGAATTCACTACGGCAACATTTTTCACGGTGCGTGGCAACGATTTCCTGACGGTTCCTCGATCTGTTAGAATGACTCCGGCCCGCGGTTTGGGGCCAAAGCAATGGAGAAAACAAGGAATCCCATGGAAAACGAATCACCGAAACCGCGAAAACGGTGGAAACGCGTCGCTTGGATCGTGCTGGGTCTGATCGTGCTGTTCGTGGCCTGCCTGCCCACAATTGCGGCGAAGACGTCGCTCCGCAATACCGTGGTAAATCACGCCTTGGATGATCCGCGGCTGACGGCGACGGTCGACTCCGCTTCGTTCGGCTGGCTGTCCAGCACCTCGCTCGATCAACTCAAAGTGCAGCGGGACGATGACCGACTGTTGGTGACGATCGACCGCGTCTTTCTGGAGCGGTCGCTGTTGGGGCTCCTCTTGGCCCGCCCCGACATCGGCGGCATTGAGATTGACCGACCGCATTTGGAGTTCACGATGCGGGCCGGACAAGAGGAATTGCCGCTGGACGATCTGGCGGCTGCTATCAAAAAGAAAGATCGGCCCGAAACCACGTTCAACGCAGAGGTGCGCCGTGCGGACATCGTTCTCCGTGCCGCCGACGTTCCCGAACCGGTGGTCGACGTCGATGAGGTCACCTTGACGCTGCGGCTGCGGCAGTCCGGCGGCGGGTCGGGCCGGGAATTTGTGATCGATCCGGCGGTGGTGTTGGACCATCAAGAATTAACGCCCGAACTGTGCGATCGGGGACTGCATCTGGTTGCACCGGTGCTGGCGGAAACGGCATCCGTCGAGGGGGAAGTCTCGGTCGAGATCGAAGAGTTTCTCCTTCCCGTGGATGATCCCAAGGGGGCCGCCGGGGCGGAGGACCGCCTCAAAATCGTTGGCAACGTGGCGCTGCACGATGTGCGGTCGAACCTCAAAAACCCGATTCTGATCCAGACGACGAAACTGGTCGCCGGGCTGCTGGAGAAGTCGCCGCCGGAGACGATTCGCGTGTTGGAAAATTCGCGGATCCATTTTCATGTGGCCGACGAGGGGGTCTACCACGAAGGGTTGGCGTTCGTGCTCCCAGATATCTCCGACGAGTTGGTGATTCGCACCAGCGGATTCGTGGGGGTGGACCGCCGGCTGGACTTGGTGATCGAAGCGACCATCCCCAGCCAATTGACGGCCGGAATTCCGGTCGTCGAGACCTTTTCGCAACGCCCGTTGAAATTGGCCGTGCACGGGACAATCGACAAACCGAAGGTCGGATTCGCCGACGGGCAAGACGTGCTGGATGAACTGGCCGCCCGACTGGAGAATGGCGAGAAGCCCGCGCCGGCCAAACCGCTGGCAACGTCGATCATCGAATTGGTCGGCGGTCTGGCCAGCCAAAAAGAGGACCAAGGGGTCAAGCAGATCGACGTGGAGTCGACGGCGAAGGACATCATCAACGTGATCCGCTCCTCGCGCAAAGCGAAGAAGAAGGACAAGCAGGAAAAACAGAAGCCCGACAAATAGTCGGCAGGTAACCACTGCACCTTCCGGATTTGACCGCAGATGAAACACTGATAAAACACAGATTTCCAAATTCCCAAACCGATGGCTTGCCGTCGTGCACGGCGGTCCTTGTGAAGCAAGCGGACCCAAACAAATCAGACGCAAAGCGTGGAATTGGCTCGTATCAGAAATGAAATCAACGGCGGCGCCCGTCGGCAAGCGTGTAGTCATTGATGAGCCGGCTGTGATTTTTGTATTTTTTCGTGTGTTTCGCTGATTTCGTGGTTTGCTTTTTTGCGGATCGAAATTTGCGAGCAGCGCAAAGGTCTTGAATATTCGTAGCACATTCGACGGAAACGAGACGATGAGCGAAACTGAACCGTTAGCCAGCCACGATTTTGCCTCGGGGAACATGGATGACGCGCTACAGTTCTTAAAACGGACGCGAAGTGAATTGCGGATGCTGCGGTTGGTTCGCGTCTGGAGCGACCGGTTTCGCGTGTACGACATCAACGGCGATTGCTTTGAAATCACCCGCTTGGGCTACTTGCAGCCGGAGATCGTCAAGATCCTCGACACGGTCAATACGGCCTACAAGCGGGAATTGATCCACGAGCCGACCGACGCGGAGTACAAGGAATTCAAGACCGGCCGCCGCTACGCCTGGGCGGCGGATCGCGTGATGTGATCGGCTACGATTCGTCGGGGTCGCCAGCGACTTGTTCGATCAGCCGATCAGCCAGCAGCACCTCGGTCCCCGCAAGTCCCAGCGAGTAAAAGAGCGAAATCTCTTCCGCTGATCGCCCTCCGGGATGCTCGCTGGTGACGATCTTACTCAAACAGACCAGCCGGTCCGCATGCGGCGTCCCGTGGAGAACGAAATCCTCACCGAAGGCCGCCGCCTGAGCGAGCGAATCCGTGACGAGCAGCCCGCTCCGCTGGGCGACTTCCAGGCCGAGTTCGCTTCCGGAATGGAATTTGGGGCCAATCGTGTTGATGTGCAC
>CALFYU010000329.1 GCA_937952455.1 uncultured Planctomycetaceae bacterium | reverse complement strand
CCGGCGGCATCGCACTCCACGAGATGCCCACCGACTGCCCCAAATTCGCCGACTTTCGCGGCGGACGCCGTTGTACCGCAATTCGATCTTGCTGCCATCCACCGCATCGGTGCAGGCCGCCTCCAGTGACCGATAGTGATGGTCCATCGCACCGTCGACGCCTAATACGGTGAAGGGCCGATCGATGTCTGCCCCGGCGGCAGCAGTTGGCTTGGCCGTCGTGCGGTTGTCCGTTCCGTTCCGCTCGGCGGGGCGTGACGCGCGCGGTTCCGTGAGTTCGGCCGGCAACGGCGGCAATAGGGCGAATGCCGAATCGGCGTCCGCCGACGGTCCCAACTGAAACTTGCCCCCCGGTTCAGGCCCCAATGAAAGACTGTCCGGCAAACTTCCAGTCGCCATTGTGTCGTTGGTGTTTTTGGGAATCAACGAGCGCGCGTCGGGCGACGTTTCGGCAATTTTTTTCTCTGGCAGCGATGCTCCCGTTTTCGGGTCTTGCGGTACTTCAGGTACGCTGACCGACGTGTTGGATTTGACCACCGGATTCTCAGTCCCTGACGTATCCGGGGGTTCGGCGACTTCCTGACCTCCGTCGTCGGACGTCACCTTCTCTCCGGCGTTACCTTCAGCGACTTCTCCAGTGCCGTCCGTATTCGTTGGTTCCGGGGCCAAGCGGCCCGGCAGGATGCTGGCGACCGTCACGAGAATAATCAACGCGGCGAACGTCGACATCCAGGGCAAGTGCCGTTCCCAAAACGGAGCCGACAGCGGACGGGAGGACATCCAGACCAGCCCTTCGGGGTTCAGACTCCGCAAGCCCATTGCGCCGGCGACCAACATCAGATCCCGCATCAGTTCGTCGGCCGTCTGATATCGCCGTTTGGGATCGCTGGCCATCATCTTGCGGACAACCGCCGATAGGTCATCGGAAACATAGGGATTCTTTGCCGCGGGATCGGGTGCGTCCTTGCCCTGATGGTCCAACAGCTTCTGCAGCATCGTACCGCCGGGATAAGGCGCCTCGCCCGTCAGCATGTGGTACAAGGTGCAACCCAGCGAATAGATGTCGCTGCGGACGTCGACCGCCCGCGGGTCCTTGGCTTGTTCGGGGGAGATGTAGTCAAAGGTTCCCAGCGTGGTGCCGGCCACGGTGAGATCGGCGCTGGAATCGCGGTTCTCGTTCCGGGCCAAGCCCATGTCGACCAGTTTAGCGCGGCCTTTGGGGGTGATGATGATATTTGACGGCTTAATATCGCGATGGACCACCCCCCGCTCGGAGGTATGTACCAGCGCCGAGGTGATCTGCAGCGTGTAGTTCACCGCATCGTCGACCGGCAATCGCCCCTGCTTGGCGATCATCTCCGCGATATTGACGCCGGTCACGAATTCAAAGGCGATAAAATGCAGCCCTTTGTCTTCGCCGACATAATAGGCGCGGGCGATGTTGTCGTGGTCGAGCTGAGCGGCAGCCTGCGCTTCGTTTTGAAATCGCCGAACCGCACCGGGATTGAGCGTCTGCCGCGGCGGCATGACCTTCAAAGCCACCGGCCGCCCCATGCGCACGTCGCGTGCTCGAAACACCGCTCCCATTCCGCCGGAACGAATTCGCTCTTCAATGACGAAGTGATCCAGTTCGACGCCGATGGGATTGGCGTGTTCCAGGTCGTTATCGTTGCCGGTCGGGAACAGCCGGTTCCAGGCTGATGGATCGGAAATCGGCACCGCTGCCGGCGGCGCAAAGTCCGGCCGACCTTCGGGATTGATCACCGTCTCCGAACCGCTCACCGGTGCGGCCCCCAGCGCATCGGCAAACGAACTCGACTGCGAAGACCCGCTGCGAGAATCAGGTTGGTCGGTCGGATGGTTCATAGGCCCAGTACGCCGAATCACCGGCGTATGCGGGAAAATGTGAAAGTCTGTCCGAGGCGGAACGCGGACCGATTATGTCCCCGGCTCACTCGTCAGGGGAATCCGTCCCTCAAATCGAGATACGCATTGTACGCGACCGAGCCGATGTCTCCTACAGCGACTTTGTCGATTGGTCTGTCAAATTACGGGACAAGCCCCCGCCGCCTGGTTGGCAGCCGTCACCGGCGGTCTACTTGCCGAGACGTTAGCCATTCAGCTCGCGGGAAACCTGGTCGTCGATCGCCTTGAGGTACTGGTCCAACAGTTGGCTTTGTTCGTGCGTAAAGTCGTCGCTGGAAATGACGCTCGCCGCATAGTTCCGGACGCGAAGGTTGGTCACTTCACTTTGCGCAAGCGAATCGGGATTGGGACGGACCAGACGCTCTAAATCGCGAACCTTGGGGAGAAATCCCCGTTCGATGTGATCCATGATCGCCCGCGCGACCTGGTCAGATTGCTTAAACATATCGACAAGTGTCAATTGTTCGATCGGTCGTTTCACTTCGCAATCTCTCCAGATGTTTAAGGGCAAATTCGCATTCATCTCATTAGACACGCCCCGGTCATTCTGGGTCAAGAGGGGTCCGCGAAGATGTGGGCCAATCCTGCAAAACTCGGCACGCAACGAGCAAAGTATGACGGTCATTCGGCCGAGTCTTCGCCCATCACCAAACGGCGGCGGACCGTTCGATTTGCAATGTGCCATCCGACCGCCTAAAACGTAAAGGAATGGGCAATCGCCGCGCCGACGCCCCGAGGTCGCGATGCGGCGCGCGATCGTTCCCCGTGCCAGTCATAGTGGATCATCTATGAAGATTTTGGTCGTTTCGGACATCCATGCCAATTGGGTCGCCTTGCAGGCCATCGAGGAGTCGTTCGATGCCTGCCTTTTTTTGAGGGATTTGCTGGACTAAGGCACCGATCCCCTGCCCTGTATCGATTGGGTCCAGCGCCATGCCACTCTCGCGGTCCGCGGCAATCACGACCATGCCGTCGCGCAGCGCGTCGCGGTCCGCGGCGGATCCCCCTTTCGCCGCCTAACGGCCGCCACCCGTCAGGCCCAGTACAATGCCATCACCCCGGACAAGATGCGATATCTGTCGCGTTTGCCGGTGACTGCGTCTCAGAAAATTGACGGTCGGACCTTCCATTTGGTCCATGCCACTCCCCGCGATCCGTTGGATGAATACGTCTACGAGGACCCCGAAGGCTGGGCGGCCAGGCTGCGGCATGTTGATGCCGACATTGTGTGTGTGGGGCACACCCACCAACAGTTTCACCTCAAACTCGACGGCATCGAGATCTTGAACCCCGGCAGCGTGGGACAACCTCGCGACGGCGATCCCCGCGCTGCCTATGCCGTCATTGAGGACGGTCGCATCGAATTGCGCCGCGTCGCTTATGACATCGACGCCGCTTTAGATACACTGCCCCCCGCCGGCAACGAATCCCGGGGACTCCAGACCCGCCACGCAGCACCGACAACCGCCCGCCCGCCGCACGCGCCGCGCCGTTGGGCGATGCGCCGTTCCGCATGCTGTGCG
>CALFYU010000328.1 GCA_937952455.1 uncultured Planctomycetaceae bacterium | reverse complement strand
TTTCGCGGCGATTACGCTGCCCACCAATATCGGCGACAACCGCTTCAGCCTGCAACTCGATCCAGACGTCTTCCAGGACATGGAAACCGAAGCGGCGATCGAGTTGATCCTTGGAAAACTGGAAGAGCTCTACCGCGAAAAGGAAATC
Organism: uncultured Planctomycetaceae bacterium; assembly: GCA_937952455.1. Classification (GTDB taxonomy): domain Bacteria; phylum Planctomycetota; class Planctomycetia; order Planctomycetales; family Planctomycetaceae; genus Symmachiella. Next base: position 3,444 of record CALFYU010000328.1, on the reverse strand, counting down.
AACTTTCCCGTCACGCTGGGACTCAACCGGTTTCTCGCCGGACGCGGATCGAATGACCGCCCCGACCGCGAGGGCTTGATCAGTTGGGCCAACGAACGCTTCGAGTCCCATCTGGCCTTCGACGACATCAAAAGCAAATCCCGCGACGAAGTCGCGCAAGTGCTCAATACCGCCAGTCGCGGCTTCTATCGCAACGGCGAACTTCTCGAAGAAGTGGACGAGATTCTCAAGGAAGCCTACGGCGACAACGACGACGGGGCGGATCCCGCTCCCAAAGATATTCAGCCGCTGGAAAAACTGTCGAAGTGGACGCAGGAAAAACTACACGCCGAACTCGATCCGGCTGAACTGCAGACATTGCCCTTAAGCGCCGCTCGCCGCGACGTACAAGGCAAAATCGACGAACGCTACCGACCCGAACTCAGCCAGGCCGAGCGGGCGTTGATTTTGGAAGTGCTCGACACCGCTTGGAAGGACCATCTGTATTATATGGACCACCTGCGGTCGGGGATTGGTCTGCAAAGCTATGCCCAAAAGGACCCCAAAGTTGAGTACAAGAAGCAAGGCATGCGGGCCTTTGAGACGATGTGGACGAGCGTTGCCGACCGCGTGACCGACGCCATCTTCCGCCTGGAGGAAGCCAATCCGGAATTCTTGGGTTCGTTGTGGAAGGTTTCCTCGGCGGTCCACGAATCGGCCCCCACGCCCGAAGCGGAACCCGCCCCCGGACAGAACGCCGGAGTGGACCGGCAGGCCGTCGAACCGATTCGCAATCGCGGCGAGCGCGTCGGCCGCAACGATCCCTGCCCCTGCGGCAGCGGCAAGAAATTCAAGAACTGCTGTATGCACAAATAGCACCCACCCCCCGGCAAAGCCGGGGGGGTATGCACACGACCAACGGGAAAGGATGCCCCGTGATGGGTTGGCTGCTGAATCTGGTTTACGCGGCGCTGTTGATCGCCGTCTCGCCCATTGTTCTCTGGAGAATGCTCACGCAGGGCAAGTACCGCGACGGCTGGGGCCAAAAATTGTGGGGCCAACTCCCCGCGAGCGACGAGAATCGGCCCTGCCTGTGGCTGCATGCCGTCAGTGTGGGGGAGGTTATGCAGCTTCGCCCCGTTGTCGATGCACTGCGTGCGCAATACGGCGATCACCGCTTTGTGATTTCCACCACGACGGTCACCGGGCACGACGTGGCCTGCAAATCATTTCCCGACGACACGGTCTGCTACTTTCCCCTCGATTTCACGTGGGCGGTCCGCCGCGCGATTCGCCGGGTGCGCCCCGTCGCGCTGGTGTTAGTAGAACTCGAGCTCTGGCCCAACCTGATCGCTGCCGCCCATCGTCGCGGCATCCCGGTGATCTTGGTCAATGGCCGATTAAGTGCTATCAGCTTCCGCGGTTATCACCGTATCCGCTTTCTCATGCGGCCGTTGCTGGCGAAGGTCCACACGTTGGCCGTTCAGAATGAGACTTATGCCGAGCGGATGCGCCAACTCGGTGCCCCGGAGGATCGTCTGCACATCACCGGCTCGATCAAGTTTGACGCCGTCCAAATCGACCGCCACCACCCCCGCACCGTGGAGGTTCGCCGCCGCTTCGGAATCTCCGATGAAGAGTTGGTTTTTATCGCCGGGAGCACCCAAGCCCCCGAAGAGGATTACGCGCTGGCCGCCTATCGCGAACTTCGCACGACGTTCCCGAACCTGCGGCTGGTCCTTGTCCCCCGGCATAAGGAACGCTTTGAGGAGGTCGCCCGGTTGGTCCAGTCGCGCCGCTTGCCGCTGATTCGCCGCAGTTCGCCGCGGACCATGCCCGCCGCAAACGAACCGCCGGTGCTGCTGCTGGACACGCTCGGCGAACTCTCCGCCTGTTGGGGGCTGGCCGATATTGCGTTTGTCGGCGGGAGCCTCACCAATCGCGGCGGGCAAAACATGATCGAACCGGCCGGCTACGGGGCAGCGGTCCTATTCGGTCCCAACACTAGAAATTTTCGTGACGTCGTCGAGATCCTACTGAATTACGAAGCGGCACGCGTCGTTCACAGTGCGGAGGAACTGACCGTCGCCGTAAGGACCTTGCTGGACGACCCGTCAACCCGCGGGGCGATGGGCCGCAAAGCCCAAGAATTGGTGCTGGCCCAACAGGGGGCGACCGCCCGAACGGTTGCCTTGGTCGCGCAAGTACTGCCGCAGCGCCCCCAGGACAAAGGCGTGCCGGCGCGCGCCGCATAACCCCCCAAATCCGTCCAATTCCGGTTACAGGGCTGTCAGTTGTTCGATTTGCAAGAGTTCCCTACAATCGGCCAACTTTTTAGGTTGTCCGTGATGTTACATTCGATTCCAAAACCGGACGACCTCCCGCGAGCAAATCCGCGGATTCCAGGTTGATTGGCACCGGCAGAGCCAAGCAACATTTCTGAAGATCCGTGTTTTCCCAAAGCCAACCACGTAGTCGACTTTAGTTACGGAGTGCCGCATGGCCAACTATCTATTTACCAGCGAATCCGTCAGCAACGGCCATCCGGACAAGGTCGCCGATCAGATTTCCGACGGGATTTTGGATGCTCTACTCGCCCAGGACCCGATGTCCCGCGTGGCCTGCGAAACGCTGTGCACCACGGACCTGGTGGTGCTCTCCGGCGAGGTCACTTCCCAGGCCGACATCCACCATGAGCAAATCGTCCGCGACGTCTGCCGTGACATTGGATACACCAATACCGACATCGGATTCGACGCCGAAACGTGCCGCATTTTTCTGGCGCTGCACAGCCAAAGCGGCGACATCGCCCAAGGCGTGGACCGCGACGGCGCCGGCGACCAAGGTTTGATGTTCGGCTATGCCTGCGACCAGACCCCCGAATTGATGCCGCTGCCGATCGCGCTCTCGCACCGCATCCTGAATCGGCTGACCAAGGCCCGCAATGACGGCGCCGTCGATTGGCTGCGCCCTGACAGCAAAAGCCAGGTCACGATTGAGTACGACGGCAACAAACCCGTCCGTTGCACGGCGGTTGTGGTCTCCACGCAACACGCCGAAAGCGTCAAGCAAAGCGAAATCAGCGACTTTGTTATTTCGGAAGTCATTAAGAAGGAAGTCCCGGCGGAACTGCTCAAAGAGGCTCCACAATACCACATCAATCCCACCGGACGTTTCGTCGTCGGCGGCCCGCACGGTGACACCGGGCTCACCGGCCGCAAGATCATCGTCGACACCTACGGCGGCTGGGGAAGGCACGGCGGGGGCGGTGTGAGCGGCAAAGACGCCACCAAGGTTGACCGCGGCGGCGCCTACATGGCGCGGCACGTCGCCAAGAACGTCGTTGCCGCCGGTTTGGCCAGCGAATGCGAAGTGCAATTGGCCTACGCCATCGGCGTAGCCGATCCGGTCAGCGTGCACGTGGAAACGGCCGGCACGAACACCGTCCCCGAAGAAAAAATCGTA
>CALFYU010000327.1 GCA_937952455.1 uncultured Planctomycetaceae bacterium | reverse complement strand
GTGACTACGATCGAATAAACGTCTTGGGGTGTGCCGCTGGGATTGTCATCTGCGTAGACGTGTGTTGTCGTAAAATCGCGCGCGGCGGAATTGGGGGTGGTCCGGAAATCACCGAACAACTCGGTCGTCGTGCCGTCACCCCAGTCGACGAGGATTTGGTGATTGACTTCGGTGGGGGGAGAATCCTGGAACCGGCCGGTCAGTGTGACGACTTGACCCTCGTCGACTTCGGCCGGATCGACGTCAAGCGCGGTAATAACCGGGTTATTGTCGAGGAGCCGCCGCTCTTCAAGCCGCAACGGCTGCAGCGACACCGAATCGTCGAGGTCGCGGGGATGTCGCAGTGACGCGATGCTACGGGCCATTGAGAGCCGCGCCAGCCAGTACGTGCGGAAGAGCATGTTAGAAATTTAATCGCATGAATACAGATGGACGTTCCGCGCGGAGCCGCCGACGCTCGGGGCATTATTTTTGCGGGAATCGGCCTCAAATTCATTATGTCTCTTGGCTGTGACAGCGGTCCAGAGAAAAGGCGGACGAAATAGGGCGAAATGTTTGGAAATGACTATTGCTTAACTGTTTTTCTAGGGTTCCTCGTCGCGGGGCTTCGTCGGTGAATTGAGAACGTGTCGGGGATCGCGACGGGGTGCCGAATTGTCGCTTCCGCACAAAAACGCAATTGAGCGGACCGGCGGAATGTCGTATGATTCTAAAAATGTCAGAATGTCACGTCATTCTAAGGATGGCGCCTATCCGTGTCGCACGATCCCCTTCAATCCGAACAGTGTGCCGAGAAGCTGCGGGCGTTGAGCGATCCGATTCGATTGCGAATCATCGACTGCCTGCGGGGCGGTCCGAAGAACGTCAGCCAAATCTGTGAAACGCTTGACGCCGAAATCGTGACCGTATCCCACCACCTTGGGATTCTGAAAAGCGCTGCAATCGTCGAACGTGAGCGGCAAGGTCGCTACGTCATCTACAGCCTTCAGCCGGGCATCTTCGAGTCCAAAGGGCGCGCCGCTGCGGATCATATCAACCTGGGATGTTGCCGGCTGGAAATCCCCAAATAGGGGCGCAATTCTCGTCTTGAGATTACCGGGTGACGAGAACCCGCTTCCAATCCCGGTTGCACCTGTTCGAAAATCTGTCATGCAGGTGTCTGCGCGACTCCTCAGAGAGTCTTGCAACCATTTGTCAGAAAGCCTTTGAGCTGATCAGCGACGGCTTGGACCGATGGTGCGGACAACATGACGTCGTGGTTTCCCGGAATCACGCGCAGCTGGACGCCGCCGGCGGCCAATTTGCGCCATTGCGACGGGTGTGTTCCGTGAAAACAACGAAATTCTGCGCTCTGCAGATAGATCAATTGGCCAGAATAGGCTTGCGGTTGATAGTCGCGGAGCGCTTTGACGTTTTTGCGATGCACGTCGCGCGGGCTATTGAACAACTCGGAAATCAACTGTTCGATCACCGGCTCGGCCGTCAAGCCCATGCGATATTGCAGTCGATGTGACCAGCGGCGGAAACGGCGGGAAAAGCGTCCCCTGACCTGTTTGGGAGCCTCGTGAAACTCTCGCGCCAAATAAAGGGGACCATGCAGGGCGGCGTATGCGGCCGATTGCGCCCGCGCCCAACGGTCGCGCCACGGGGCACGGGGTGTCTTTTTCGGCGGTGGCGCATCGAATATCGCCAAGAGGGAAACCTGTTCTCCCATCGCTTCAATCTGGCGGGCGATTTCAAAGGCGATGATGCCGCCGAAACAAAACCCGCCGAGTTGATAGGGGCCTTTGCGCTGAACGGTTCGCATCCCGTCCAATAAGACGCTCGCCATCTGCTCGAACGTCTCAGGTGGTTCGGGGGGCTGCTGAAGCCCGAAAACCGGCTGGTCTGGACCGAGTGCGTCGGAAAGCTGTTGATAACAGGCAACGCCGCCGATCACGCCATGGACCAGGAATAATGGAGGCTGCGAGCCGTTTGGTTGGATGGCCCGCGTGGTGGACCATTGGGCGGCTTCCGAGAGGTAGGTATTCGTCGCCGCCTCATTGGAATTCGCGCCGGTTGGCGCAGTGCCTGCGGCAGAGCCGGCCGTTTCCCGGGCAAGAAAATCCGCGATGGCAGTGATCGTTTCGTATTCCCACAGGATTTCGGCCGGGAGTTCGCGGTTGACGAGTTCGGCGAGTTCTCCGGCCAGCCCGATGAGCGCCAGCGAATCGACGCCCAACGTCATCAATCCGGCGTTAGGATCGATCTCGTGTTCGGGGCTGCCCAATTCTTTGGCCACGCGTCGGACCATCCAGCTTCGGAAGAACTCGCTGCTCGCTCCCGATTCGGATTGCTCAGTTGTCGTCACGATCATGGGTCGACCAATCGTTTGAGCTGGCGCCGTGCAAACTCATCCCGGCAGGCGGCGCGTTTCTTTTTTCCATTTGTCGTTCTGGGAAGTGAATTCCGTTTCACCAAGACAAGTTCATTCACCGCAACGTCGATGGACTTAGCGACGGCGGAACGTATCGAACGAGCGACCGCGTGCAAAGTCTCGCCGTCCAGCTTGCGTTGATCGATTTCCACAACGACGACCAGTTGTTCCGGTCCACCGAAGTCGCTGGCGGCGAACGCAAACGCACCGCCGTGACAGACTGCTGCGTGGGCCGACTCGGCCGCGGCATCGACGTCGTCGGGATAGATATTGTGCCCGCCGATAATTACCAGATCTTTAAGCCGCCCGGTGACAAATAATTCCCCTTCGTGTAAAAAACCCAAATCTCCGGTCCGCAGATAACGGCGGAAACCGTTTCCCAGGTCACGCACCAGGTATTTTTCTACGGTCGTTTGCGCGCGGTTCCAATAACCGGCTGTGACGCTCCGCCCGGTGACCCAAATCTCGCCGATCCGTTCCTCGGCACAGGGGTGCTCCAATTCGGGATCGACGATTACGACCTCCGCGTCCCCGTGCGGATCACCGCAGGAGACCAAGGGGATTCCGTCGTTCGTGCGTCGGGCGACGCCTTGGCCAAGGGAAGCTGCGTCGAATTGTCGCGAAAAATAAGCACGGTCACGCCGGCTGCCCGTCACAAATAAGGTGGCCTCTGCCAATCCGTAACAGGGCAAAAACGCCTCGATGCGGAATCCACTGGGGGCGAATGCCTCGGCAAATCGTTCCAGCGTCTGGCCGTTGATGCGTTCGGCGCCGTTGAACGCGACCCGCCAACGGCTAAGATCCAGCGTCGCCTGTTGTTGGGGGGTCGTGCGCTGCAGGCAGTGGTTGAAGGCAAAATCGGGAGCAGCGGCAATCGTCCCGCCGTATTGGGAAATGGCCTTCAGCCATGCGAACGGTTTCATGACAAACGCTTCGGGCGGCATGCAGACCAGCGGAAACCCGACAAACAACGGGACGAACACGTTGCCCACTAATCCCATATCGTGAAAGAGCGGCAGCCAGTTGACCCCCACGTCGTCGCGGGTCGCGTGAGCGGCGCGGGCAATCGTCTCGCAGTTGTGCAAAAGATTGCCATGAGTGATCATCACCCCCTTCGCATCAAGCGTCGAGCCGGAGGTGTATTGCAGGTAGCCGACAGAATCGCGGTTCAAATCAGGACAGACCCAATCGTCGGCAGTCGTGTCGCAGGGATCATCGTTGGCCAACATACGCAGTCCAAACGACTCAGCCAATCGTGCGAATTCGTCTCCCGATTTTTCGAACACGCGTTTGGTGGCGAGTGCCGCACGCGGTTTCGCATCAAGACAAACCGCATGCAGTCTTGAAAAATGCCGGTTCGGCAGCGGCGGGTACAACGGAACGCCGATGGCCCCGGCGTACAGGCAGGCCAGAATTCCGATCACAGACTCCGGGCCGGACGGGTCGAGCAGCACGACACGCTCGCCGGCCATTTGTTCCTGTTGCAGCCGAGCCGCCAGGCTGCGGACGCGGCAATCGAGGTTGCTATAGGTCAGCACGCAAGCTTCCTCGACGCCGTTCTGTAAAAAGCGAAACGCAACGTCGTTCGGATGCTGCGCCGCTCGCCGCGTGAGCAGCTCGACGAAACTTTGACATTCTTTGCTGGTGGAGGGCTCCGTACCGGGGGCAGGAGACGCGAGTACGTCGGTGATCATGCCGATGCCTCCGCCGGTATGCGCCGTTGCGCCGTGACGTGCAGTCCGCCGCGAATTCGCAATGAAAGGAGCGGATCGTATGCGGGACGGCATTGATCCGCGAGATGGATGCGGCATTGTTGGGCGATGGTGGCCAGCACGACGACTGCTTCAGTCAGCGCGAACTGCTTGCCAATGCAAAGGTGTCGGCCCCGCAAAAAGGGAATGTAGCTATAGACTTCCTGCTCGTCGGTCCGACCGTCGAAACGCTCGGGGTCGAATGTCTCGGGATTGTCCCAAAATTCCGGATGGCGATGCAGCACATAGGGACTGATGAGTGCACCTGCCCCGGCGGGGATATGGCATCCGCCGATTTGATCGTCTCGGAGCACCTTGCGCGAAATCAGCCAAACGGGCGGATACATGCGGATCGTTTCATCAACGATCATGCGGGTGTATTTTAGACGCGGCAGGTCGCTTGCCGTGACCCTGCGCTGCCCGAGCACGTTATCGACTTCATGGTAAAATTTTTCCGCGACATGGGGATGTGAGGCGATGGCGAACCAGGCCCAACTCAATACGACCGCCGTCGTTTCGTGGCCGGCGGTGATCATGGTGATGATTTCGTCGCGAATCTGCCGATGTGTCAGCCGTTCGTCGTCCGGGCCGCGCCGCGCATCGTGTAGCACCTTGAGTAGATTCACCTCATCGGAACGAATGTGACCGGCCGATTGCACGACCGACTCAACCGCCGCTTCGATCACCTGCATCGCCGCTTGAAATTGTCGATTGGTGTTAGCCTTGCGAATCAGGGACCAGCCGAAAACCGCCGCGTTGGCCATCGCGGCGATTTCGCGCATTACCAATCCGAAGGCGTCCAAAAAATCGTCGTCGAGATCGGTGCCGAACAACCCCCGGCAGATATTCGACAGAGCAATCCGGTCCATTTCTCGCGAGAGGTTAAAGCGCGAGTTCGCGTCGAGATGGTCGGTCCATGTCCCGACGCGGTCGGCGGTGACCTGCGAAAAGATGGCAACCATTTTGTCGACGGCGTTTTGTTGAAACGCCGGTAACATCAACCGCCGCTGCCGTTCCCAATAGGGCCCGTCGGCAGCGAGCAGGCCGTCCCCTAATAACGTCTTGATCAGCGGGCTGCGCACGTAGTGATGGCGGTGCAAAATCTCGCGGACGTGCGTGGGATGACTGAAGAGAAAGAATGTGTTGAACCGCGTCTGAAATCGCACCACGTCGCCGTAGTAATGGAACATATCCATGAGTTGATTGAGCGGGCAGGGGGGGGCATCTCCTCGGTCGCGCACACCAAGACGCTCAGCCGGGCCTGGTGGAAAATCAGTTCCGACGCCGAATCTTGGTGGCTCAGATGGTGTCCCGAACGCAGTCACCGGTTGGTTGCTCCAAGACAATTAACCCCGACATTTCAAAACCTGCTGATGCTTTAATGTTTGCGATGTGCCGATAGCGATGTCAAGAAAATTAAGCCTCATAAGCAATGTCCTATTTGCAGTTGTTTCCAACGTGCACGGGGCGTCTCTTGAGGTGCTTCTCGGGCCATGCCGGTCGTGCGGATTACGACCAAAATGGGGAGCATGGAACTGGCGCAATCCGGAAAATCGCGAGCTGCGGATTCTATTTCGTACGCAGAATGTTAAGGCGAGAAGTATGCATTGAAAATAGGTACTATTCCGGTGACCGATCCCATGGGGTTTACAATTACGCGTCAACCGCTTTGCTCGACCGAGGGCCAGCGCGGCAAGGCCGCATCGGGCACAAGGCCGAGTGCGCGGGTTCAAACGTCGACCGTTGCGTGACGTGCTTGACAACGAGATGGCCGTCCAGTAAGAGTGAAAGCGCATCTCCAGGGACGGCCCTGCATTTTCACTTCCAGGGAAGACCTTCACCCTTGCCGCATCTCATCGGCCGGCAATAATGAATCGCAGCTTTTTGGGGCTTTCGGTATTCCGTCACGGAATGCGAATGACGAGCGAATTCGCTTCGTTTCCGTCGCGCAGGCATCTTGGCGCATTGACCGGGCATTGCAATTCCGCGTAGCGGAGAACACCATTTCTTGTGTCATTCGGCACGGCGGGTTCGGCAGAATAGTAACTCGAACGTTGGACGCAGCCAGCGGAAGTCGCGGGCGTTTTTTCACGTCACTCATATAAAAGGGGCCGCAGTGATGAGGACGAAGACGAGTCGAGAGACGGCGGATTGGATGTTCCATATGACCCGACTTTTGGGAACGGTTGCCTGTGCGACGATTGTTCTGGGATTGGCCGGTTGCCAGGAGGGGACGGCGCCCAGCATGAAAGAGGCCGGAGACGCGGTAAAGGAGACTGCCAAAGAGACCGGCGACGCGGTCAAAGGGGCCGCGGAAAGCACCAGTGAAGCCGTCGGTGAAGCGGCCGAATCGGCGGGAGAAGCCGCCAAAGAGGCGGGTGCGAAGTTGAGCGAAGGTTTTGCCGCGGCCTCCGACAAAGCCGCGACGGCACTCAAGGGCATTGACGGTGGCGGTGAGCTGCTTACCAAAGTCAAGGACTTCTTCAGTTCGGCCCAAGAAACGCTCAAGGGGATCACGAACAAGGAATCGGCCGAAGCGGCAGCTGAGAAGCTGGGGGATCTCGAAGGGACGCTGGAAAAAATCGGTGAGACGACGGCCGAAATGCCGGAGGAGGCCCGCACGGCCATCGCCGCGATGATCGAACAGGGGACGGCGCATTTAAAAGCGTTGATGGAAAAGCTTTCAGAACGGCCCGAGGTCCGCGAGGTCATCAAACCCAAATGGGACGCCCTGATGGAGAAGCTGAAGTCAATGTCAGGGAAATGACTCCGCCCGCACCGGCTGGGGGCTCGCACTTCGGTCGTGCGAGGGGCACTCATGCCCCCCCCGTGCCGGTGGCGACGCCCGCTGCTCCAACCGGTGGGACCAGGGAAGAGATTCGCGCGCACTTAAATGCTGAGGATGATTTTATGAGATTATGCCGTGGGAAATTTGTGGTAGTGTGCTTGACGGCGGCAGTAACTTTTGCCACGACGCTCGTTCCTCGGTTGGATGCCGCGGAGGAGGCGGCCGCTGACGCTCCCAAACCGGTCACAGCGTCGAATCCCGACATTTCCGTCGACCAATTGAAGTTGCTCGTCAAACCGCTGACGCGTGAAGAATTGGCTGTCGAAGCGGGAGCCTGGCGCGATTTGCTCAAGGCCAAGGTTGAGGAAATCAGCCAACTGCAAATTGGCGTCAAGCAACAATCGCAAGCTGGCGGCGGTGCCGAGTCCACGCAGCCCGAAGAGGACGAAGATGCCGCCGCCGATGCCGGAGACGCCCGAACCGACCGGCAGGCGGAGTTGATCGAAAAGCTTCCTCAATTACAAGACCAGCGGACGCAACTGATCGATCGTCTCAATGTGGTGCTCGACGCCTGGGAGGCCAAAGGGGGCGACGTGGAGGAGTATCGTCAATACGTGGCAGCGGTTGGCGGGCTGGATATTGACGTCACTGATGCCAGCACGACCTGGGCAGCGGTGCAAGGCTGGATCTTGTCCGAGCAGGGGGGACAGCGGTGGTTGTGGAACATCGGCAAGTTCTTATTGATTCTGGGCGTGTTCTACATATTGGCCAAGATCCTGAGCAAACTCGTCGCCCGCGCGTCGTCCCGGGCCAGCGGTTCATCCGCGCTGCTGAAGAATTTTCTAGAAACGTTCGTCAAACAAATGGTGCTCTTGATCGGCGTGATCGTGGCGGCCTCTGCGCTAGAGATCAATATATCGCCGCTATTGGCGGCCATCGGCGGGGCGGCGTTTGTCATCGGCCTGGCCCTGCAAGGGACGCTAAGCAATTTTGCCAGCGGACTGATTATTTTGGGGTACCGGCCGTTTGACGTCGGCGATGTAATCGAAGCGGCGGGGATTACCGGGATCGTCGATTCGATGAATCTGATCTCTACCAAGATTCGGACGTTTGACAATAAGGTGATGATTGTTCCCAACAATAAGATCGCCACGGATACCATTACGAATGCGTCCTCAAGCGACACGCGCCGCGTCGATATGGTGTTCGGCATCGGCTATGACGACGACGTCGAAAAGGCCAAGGGGATTCTGGAATCGATCGTCTCCGAACATGAACTGGTGCTCGAGGACCCGCCGCCGGTCGTGCAGATGAACGAGTTGGCTGATTCCTCGATCAATTTCATCTGCCGGCCGTGGTCTTTGGCGGGGGACTACTGGACGGTCTATTGGGACGTCACCCGTCAAGTGAAAGAGGAATTTGACCGCAACGGCATTTCCATTCCATTTCCTCAACGCGATATTCACGTCTATCATGAGAACGCTGACACGGACGGTAAGCAAGTCGCCTCGTCCACGGAGGACTAACCCGTTGGGCGGCAACATGGGAATCGTACTGCAGGCTGTGGGGCGCGCTCGTTACGTTTGGCCGACATTTACAATCGACATTGGCAGTTAGAAGGATGCGATTCCATGCGATGGAAAGGACGTCGGGGAAGCGAAAACGTTGAGGATCGCCGATCGATGCGCGGACCGGCGGTGGCCGGCGGCGGAATCGTGGGGTTGATCATCGTGATCGTCGTAATTCTTTTGGGGGGCGACCCGGAGCAACTGGCGCAAATTGTGCAGAACAACCCGCCGGTCCAGCAGGGGGGCGCGGCCCGGATTGATCCGGCGCAAGAGGAACTGGCGCAATTCGTTTCAGTGGTTCTGGCCGACACGGAGGAGGTCTGGGGCCAGTTGATGCGCGAGTCCGGAAGGCAATACCGTGAACCGAAGTTGGTCCTGTTCAGTGATTCGGTGCGGTCCGCGTGTGGATTCCAAGGGGCCGCCACCGGGCCGTTTTATTGCCCGTTGGACGAGCAGGTGTATATCGACCTGGGTTTCTTTGATGACATGAAGAACCAACTCGGGGCGCCCGGGGATTTCGCGCAGGCCTACGTGGTGGCGCACGAGGTGGGGCATCACGTCCAGAAAATTCTGGGCATCAACGAGAGGGTGCACAACCTGCAGCGGCAATCGAGCGAGGAAGAAGCCAATCGTTTGTCGGTGCGGCTAGAGTTGCAGGCCGATTTTCTGGCCGGCGTCTGGGCGCACCACGCCCAGCAGAACTGGGGGATTCTGGAAGTGGGAGACATCGAAGAGGCGCTCCGGGCTGCCACCGCCATCGGTGACGACCGTCTGCAGAAACAGTCGCGGGGTTACGTCGTGCCCGAATCCTTCACACACGGCACCTCCGAGCAACGCGCCCGCTGGTTCGTCCGCGGACTGAAGGGGGGCAACATGAACGACGGCGACACGTTCTCCATACCGTACAGCGAGCTTTGATATCTGCGGAGCCGCGAGGTCCTCGATAATTTGTTTGCCCACGGTGGGCTTTGACGGCGCTCTTCGCACCTGATCACTTCTCATTCTGGAGGGGCGGCTATGATTATGGCAATTATCGGTTGGTTGATATTCGGATTGATCGTCGGTGCCATCGCCCGTTTTCTGATGCCGGGAAGTCAGAGTATGAATCTGGGGATGACGATCATCCTGGGCGTCGTCGGCTCCATTGCCGGTGGTTTTCTCTCCACAGTAATTTTCGGCGGGGGAGGGGACGGTGCCATACACCCGGCCGGGTGGATCATGTCCATAATTGGCGCGCTACTGGTCTTGTTCATTTATTCCAGAGTGGCGGCTAAGTAGCACGACGTTTACCAACGTCTTAAAGGATTCCCATGCCCGCAGATTCTCCAGCGGACGAAGCGAAATCTGAATTGAAACAGTCCCCGGCCGGTCCGCTCGGCTGGTTGATCGATCCGCGGCCGCGACGAATGTTATTGCCGATCACCGGGCTGTGGGTGCTGGGTTTGGATTGGCTGTTGTTTTCATCCAATATTGCACTGACCGGTGGGTTGGCGACGCCGTTGATTGTGGTACTGGGATTCGTACTCGGTGGAGCGGGGACTCTGTTCTTTCAGAAATACTTCGCCCAGGATGCGACCTGGAAGGCGCTGCTGAAAGCGCTGGTGATCGGCGTGCTTGTGGGGGCGCCTTGGCCGTTGGCTGGGACGCTCGTCGGCGGTTGGGTGCTACTCGCCGCTGGCATCGGTAAGTCGGGCAAGCCTTCCGATCGTAGCGCGAATTAACGTCATTCGTCATTTCCGCACCGTAGAGTGCCGCGCGACGCACCCTGCGGGCTGGGCTAACGCGGGTGAATCAATTCCCGCTGGGGTGCCGGCACGACTTCGTGCGGCGGCTCGGAAACCTTCACCGGAATTCGCTCGCCAACGAACGATCGGATAAACCAGGCCCGGGCTTCGAGCATCAAGCTGAACAGCGTCGGCACCAAAAGCAACGTGAAGACGGTCGACACGAGCAGGCCGCCCAGGACGACGCTTCCCAGACCGCGGTAAAGCTCGCTCCCTGCCCCGGGGAACAGCACCAGCGGCAATAGACCCAACACGGTGGTCAACGTCGTCATAAAGATCGGCCGAATCCGTGTGCGGATGCTTTCCAAAATCGCCTCGCGGTGTTGCATGCCGTCTTCCCGCATGTGATTGAGCGATTGGTGTACGATCAGAATTGGGTTGTTAACGACCGTGCCGATCAAGATCACGAAGCCGAGCATTGTTAGGACGTCAAGTTGCTGCGTGAGTTGTCCGGTGAGGCCGAGGTACACGTTCAGCAAATTCAAGCCCAAGATTCCGCCCACGGCCCCCAAGGGGACGGTGAGGATGATCACCAGCGGATAGATCCACGATTCGAACAACGCCGCCATCAACAAGTACGTGATCAAAACCACCAAGACGAATTGGCTGGTGAGCAGGCTCACGATGCTCGCCACGTTCCAACCTGTCCATTGGCCTAAGAATGTCTGTTGCATCTTGCTGAGCTTGTCGGCGGTTCCCGCAAGATTGATTTGATAGCCGCCGTCCAGTTGCCCGCCTTTCATCAGCGGCGAAACGATTTGTGCCTTGATCTGAATCATCGCGTCTTCCAGGGCCATTGCCTGCGGCGGAGAGACTTCGATCGTTATGGCACGGACCCGTTCCCTGTGTTTGACTTGTTCGTGACCGCTGGTGCGCGTCACGTCGGCCAGCGACGATATCGGCACCAGTTGTCCGCTGGGAGTGGCGATCGGCAGTGCTTGGATCTCCTGGGTGGTGTCGGCGTATTTCTCCAGCCCCACGATCGTCAGGTCAATTTTCTTTCCGTCCAGGTAGTAGTCCCCCGCGTATGCACCGTCGACCAAAGCATTGGCGGCGAATCCCAAATCGCGGCTGGTGACTTCCATCTCGGCGGCCTGGACAAGTTTGGGGTCGATATGCATTTCGGGGGTGGACAAGTCGAGACTGGGGACCGGACGTGCCTGAGCTTCAGGCATGATCTGCTTCACCTGTCCTAAGATCTGCCCCCCCATAGCCACGAGTTTCTTGAGGTCCGGCCCGGTGATTTCAATTTCGACGGTCCGTCCGGCGGTCAATCCTTGTTCGAACAGGCTCGATTGTTTCGCCACTGCGAAGGCCCCCGGAATCTTGGACCCCACTTGCTGTACCAACGGAACGAGCAGGCCCGCTTTTTGGGGGTCGTAGGCCCGGATGCCCATAAAGACCTGACGTCCGCGGGCCACGAAGAAAAAGTCGCCGATGACGGGATAGTCGAGTTTTTGCGCTTCCGGACTCTCCGGGTCGACGTCCCAATACGGGCGCAGTTCCGTTTCCACCGTTTCGCCCAATTTGGTCAATTGATCGAGGTTGTATCCCGGCGGCGGCAACAGGATGCCGAACACCAAATTGCGGTTGCCGCTGGGGAGGTATTCGATTTTCGGCCAGAGTGTCCAACTGCCGGCGACCGCCAGTCCGACCAAAAGCCCCACGACGGCGATGCGGCGGATCACTCCGCGTTGCACCCAGTTATTCAAACCGACAACCACGGAAACAAACAGCGAGGCGCAGAAGTTGATGGGTGCCACGATACCTTTGGCAATGCTTGAAACTCGGGAGGCATGCGCCGGCGCATTTCCGACCTGGCGACTCGCTGGCGGCCGGCGGAACCTTGCGAAGAACTGCCGGAGCCGCGACGGTGCGCGACGGTCTTCGTCGTCGTCGGAATGAAACAACCGGGAGGCGGCCGTCGGAATCACGGACATTGAAACCACCATTGACAAGGCCACGGCTGCACTGATCGCCAAGGCGATGTCGCGAAACAACTGCCCAGCTTCCTCCTGGACGAAGACCACCGGGAGGAAGACGGCCACAGTTGTAATGGTCGAGGCAGCGACGGCCCCCCAGACTTCCTGTGTGCCGCGCACGGCGGCACGAAACGGCGATTCTCCCAGATCGTGACGGCGATAGATGTTTTCCAGGACGACCACCGCGTTGTCGACCAGCATACCCACCGCAAAAGCCAATCCCGCGAGGCTAATGACGTTGAGCGAGCGGCCCAGGATACCCATCACGAGGAACGAGGCGACGAGGCTGGTGGGAATGGCTAAGGCGACAACCAATGCGCCGCGGGCGAACCAAAACCCGGAAATCAGAATCACCGCCATGCAGATCAGGAAATAGATTGGCGAAAGGTACGCAGCCGCCACGGCACTCGCCACGATCAACGGCACGGCCAAAAGTGTGCGCACGCCCAGGTGCAGAAACAGCATCAACACGATCATCGTCAGCGCGCCGCCGATGAAGATATTTTGGCGGACCAGGTTAATCGATGAATTGATGTAGTCTGTTTCGTCATACACCTGGACCAGTTGCAGGCCGCGCGGCTCCAAGATGTCTTCATCAATTTCCGCGGCAGTCGCCTTCAGGCCGTCCATGACGTCCAGTACGTTTGCTCCGGTCTCGCGGAGGCAATTGACGGCGATGCTCGACTCGCCGAATCGCCGGACCAGTCCGTCGGGCTTTTTGTATCCCAGTCGGACCTCGGCGACGTCGCGAACAAATACGGGAGCGTTATCAAAAACGGCCAGCGGCTGGTCGAGGACCTGCTGCGGCGTGCGAAATTGCCCCATCGCCCGCACGACCCAACGCCGCTTCCCTTCCCAAAAGTCACCGGCCGAAGTGTCGGTGTTTTGCGCCTGCAGGACGTTTCGGACGTCGGTGAGCGTCAGTTCCCGTGCGGCGAGCTTCTCCGGATCGACGACCACCTGCAATTCATCTTCCAAACCACCGATCACGTTGGACTGCGAGACCCCCGCGACCCGTTCAAACCGCGCCTCGATTTCGTCCTCGGCAAAGCGCCGCATCTTAGCCACGTCGAGGTCTTCGGGAGGCAACAACTCTTTGAGTTCCGGGTGGTCCTTGGACAACAAACGTAGCCGTAGCATGCCCAGTCCGACGTTGTGTGCGTTCCGCGCCGGTTCAAGCTCTTGGGCCAGATGGGGATGTTTTTTTATGAATTCGTCGAGTCGTTCATCGGAGGGACGGCGGGTGCTCAAGATAAACCAGGCAATCGGGCGGTCGGAGGCGTTGGCCGTTGTGATGACCGGCTCGTCCGCGTCCTCGGGGTACTCGCGCACCTGCTGCAATCGGCTATTGACCTTCAGCAGCGACTCCTCCATGTCGATGCCGACCTGAAACTCCAGCGTGATCGTGGCTTTGGAATCGGCGCTTTCGGACGTCATCTTCGTGATGCCTTCTACGCTTTTGAGCTGCTCCTCCTGCTCAAGGACGATCTCCTGCTCGACTTCCTGCGGACTGGCGCCGGGCCAGGTCGTTTCGATGGTGATCGTGGGCGTTTGGACTTCCGGCGTCAATTGCATCGGCATCCGTGTCAGCGCCACCAGTCCAAAGAGGGCCACCAACAGCGCGCCGACGGTGACCTTGACCGGATTCTTAACGAACGATTCGATGAGCTGCATAGGTGGGTACCATCAAAGCGGCGACTTATTGGGACAACTTGTGAGGGAATCCGGCAATACGCGGCGTTGTCCAAATGTGATTCGGGGTGGGATTCGTTTCTTGTGGGTGAGTGCGGTTGCGAGAATGTTACTTCGTCGCGGCGGCCGCCGGTTCGGCGTTGCGCGTGATGAGAATCTCCTGCCCAGGACGCAACCGTTCGTTGCCTTCAATCACGACCGACTGGCCGGCTTGAATGTCACCTTTGACTTGGATCAGGTTCTCGTCTGCAACGCCCAATTCCACCGGCACGGCCTTGACCGTCCCTGATTGCGCGTCCTTTCCCTGGACGACATAGACCAGCGGTTTGGGGCCGCCTAATACCAGCGCGTCCTTGGGAACCATGACGGCTTGCTGTTTTGCGCCGGTCGGTAATTCGACGCGGGCGTACATCCCCCACTTGATCAACGGTCCTTCGTCGCTAATCTCGTTTTTCACTCTCACACGGACGGGAACGGTCCTGGCCCGCGCATCGGCCTGGGGAATGATGGCGCTGACAAATCCGGTGAACACGCGATCCGGCAAGGCAGGGATTTCTACGCGGACGGTCGCGTCCGGTTTGACGTGCACGGCATGGTTTTCAGTGACAAAGGCTTGCACTTCGACGTAGTCGAGCGCAACCAACTCCATCACCGGGTCGCCCGATTTGACCCACGCGCCCTCCTCAGTTTTTTTCGCAATGACGTAACCGTCAAACCGTGAGATCACTGTGTACTTCTTGATCCGCAGACGGAGTTCATCGACGACCGCCTGTTGCACGGCCACTTTGGCACGGGCTTGGGCGACCACCTCCGGGCGGGGACCCTCGGCCGCCAATTCGTAGGCCGCTTTGTATTCATAGTAGTCCTGCTCCGCATGGGTCGCCGCCGCTTCGGCCTCTTCAATCAATTCCTCAGTAGCCGCCCGTGCGTCTCGCAGATTCAACAGGCGTTTATGGCGGGCGACCGTGTAGGCCATGTTGGCCTTGGCGCCGAGCATTTTTGCTTGGGCCTGTTCGATCTCCTGTTTCCGCGTGCCGTTTTCCAGTTCCAACAACTCCTGTTTCCGCAATTCCAATTCCGCTTCTGCGGCGGCCAGTTCCAACTCGATGGTTTCGGTGAGCAATTGCACCAGCGGTTGTTTGTTGGTCACTCGTTGGCCATCTTTAGCCAGTATTTGAATCACACGGCCGTCGACCGCGCTGCCGACGATTGCCCGCTTGATCGGCAATACGGTCGCTACAAACGTCTGACCGGACGCCACATCTTTGGAGACCGCCTTCTGCACGTCGACCCGTGCGGGAGGAAATTGCTGCGCGTAGGCAATCTGTGCGCCGCCCCACACAGTCAGCAACATGGCGAATTGAAATAGACGCAACGACGTCATTGTGTTCTCCCGACCTCCTCCAACCGGCGCGATCCCGCGCCCCGATCGGCTTGGCAATTCTCGTTGATTTGTCGCAACAGGTTTCTCAGTTCGGTGCGCTGCTGATCGGTCAGCCCCTCGGTCGCTCGTTCGCGCATTTTCCGCGCGCAGTTGACAACCTTTTCCCACGCCGGGCCTGCCTCCTCGGTGGCGCGGATCCATTTCTTCCGACGATCGGTTTTGCAGGTTTCACGCGTAATCCAGCCGCAGCGTTCCATGCGATCCAAGATCCCAGCCAGCGTGGGAGGTTCGATCATCATTTTCTCGGCGAGATGCGCCTGGGTCAACTTGCCCTCGAGTGCTAGCCAACCGAGCACTTGCGACTGCCGGTATGTAATTCCATACGGGGAAATCTCTTCCGTGAATAAGCGGTGGTAGGATTGCGTGGCGACCGTCAACCAGTAGCCGACGCTCTCTTCAAAGTCGTATTGCAGCATGAAGTTGTAGACTCCAGACAAGCATATCGTTAGCCTAACTAACTAAATATTCTACCGGGCGAGCAACCAGTTGAAAACCCCGATCGGCAGGCCAATGTTCGCGGGAGTCGGTTTGCCGAGGGCGTCCTAGAAACAAACGGCGGAACGGCAATTCGGCGATGTCCTCAAGACAAGCATGGTTGGGCGGAGCGCAGACCACACCAAAGCCGGCATCTCACGCCCGACAGCGATCCGTTAACAGAAGATCACTTGGGGACAGTGAACAGCGTCAGCCCCGTCAGGTCACGGTCTTGGCCGCCACGGAGAATGCTCGCGAGGTATCCGGCAACGAAGCAAGTGATGATGCCGCTGGTCGTATAGAGGTAACCGTTGACACTTGTGAACTTCCACAGCGAGAACATCACCCCGGCACCGACCAGGGCGCCGGTCAATGCGCCGAAGGCATTGGCGCGGCGGGTGAGCACGCCGAGTACGAAAAGACCGCCTAGCACGCCCATGAACAGGCCGATCACCTTGATGAATGCATCGAACAACGACTTGATCTCCGGATCGACGAACACCAGTCCGAACAGCGTACCCAAGACGCCCATCACGAACGTGATGACCCGCGCGAAGTTTAGGTAGCCCCGTTCACTCGCGCATGCATTAAACGGCCGCATGAAGTCGGTGACGATTGCGGTGGCGGTGGAGTTCATGCTGGTGGAAATCGTCGATTGGGCGGCGGAAAAAATCCCGGCGACGATCAATCCGGCGATTCCGATCGGCATTTCGTTGGCGATGAACAGCGGAAAAATCTGATCGGTGGTAATCGTGGGGTCCAATTTGTCGGGATGCGATTCGTAAAACGCGAACAGCGCGGTGCCGATGCCGAAAAACAAGGCGGTTGCCGGGACCGTCATGACGGCGTTGGTCCAAATCGAGCGGGCGGCCGTTTTCTCATCCTTGGTGGTCATGTAACGCTGCACGACTGCTTGGTCGGCGGTATAGGACGAGACGTTCTGCCCCAAGGCGCCGAGGATGACGACCCACAGTGCGAGTTGCGCGTTGGTGACATCCCAGTGAAAATTGCCCATCCGCAGCTTGTCGGCACTGCGGGCGATATCCAGCGAGCCGCTCAGACCCCCGTCGGTGCCCAGAACTAGCAGAGTGAACGCCAACAGGCCGCCGCCGAGGAGGACCACGGTTTGAATGGTGTCGGTCCAAATAACCGCTTCGATGCCGCCCATCGTGCAATAAATAATGCTGAGCACACCCATCAACAACACGGATTGGGCGGGCGTCAGCGGCGTAGCAACTGCCAACGCCAGCCCGGTGAGCGACATCACGACCGCCATGCGGAAGATGTGAAACAGCGTAAAACTGGCACTGCCGAATAACCGCACACTGCGGCTGAATCGCTTTTCCAGGTATTCATAGGCGCTCGTGGCATCGATTCGCCGGTAAAACGGCAGTGCGACGTACACGCCGACAAATGCCACGACGGGGATCATCAGATTGCCGACCGCGTAGACCCAATCCTGTGCGAACGCCTTGGAGGGGATGCCCGTGAATGTCAGCGAACTGAGCATCGTGGCGAAAATGCTGCACCCGGCCGCCCACCAGGGAATGTGCATCCCGCCGCGAAAGTAGTCGTTGGTGTTTTTGTTTTTCCGTGCGAAGTAAACTCCCACGCCAACCATGCCTAATAAGTAGCCGAACAGCACGGTGTAGTTGACCGCCCCAAATTCTTTCCTCTGCGCGACGGGAGCGACACTCCAGACTTTCGGAGTGCGGACCCGGGGACGGACTTCGCCGCTGGCAATGACAGCGCGGCCGTTCCACAGGACGGGAATTGTCGTGACTTGGTTTTGCGGCATTTCGCCGGCCGAAGTCCATGTGTCGGTGATGGTATGGTAGGTCAATGCCTCGCGGGGAAACCCGGGGTGCCCGTCCTTCAATTCGTCCGCTTTGAAAAACAGGGCCCCATCATCCCCGCCCAGCACGAAAATATGGCTCTGCCCAAATCCCATCGCCGTTCCCGCGAGCACCGGGCGCGGGAGTTCCGCCCGCTGCCGCCACCGGCCGGTTCTCGGTGTGAATTCCCAGACGTCGGTGAGAAATTGTATCTTCTCTCCCTCCTGCCGACGTCCGCTCATGACGTACACGCAATCCTCGTAACCGTTGTGCTGCGCAGCGGTGATGTTGAATGCCCGCGATTTTCCCGGCCAGGCGGGTAGTTCCCGCCACGTGAATGCGTCAGACACACCATCGACCGGCTTTTGGGACAAATCGAGCGCCCAGAAATTGGTCATTGCCGAGTCGAGACCGTTGGCGCCTTGTCCGCCGGCGAGATAGATCACGTCACCGACCAAGACCGCTTGCCCGAATGCACATGGCTGAGGCAGGGGAGGGTAGTCGTCTCGGGCGAGCGACTGCCTGTCAGCCTCCCACGTCAGCGAAAACACGTCTGTAAACGTGTTCGCGCCGTCGTTGCCGCCCATGCAAACCACACCCGCCGGCGTGGAGACGGCTGCGCCGTAAGCGATGGGATGCGGCAAGGTCCCGCCGTTTTTCCACTCATATCCGTTGCCGTTTTTAATCAGCACATAGATCGCGTCGCGCCAGACCTTTTCGGTCTCCCAGACCGGTCGCGGAAAATTCGCCCCCCCGGCGACGATCAACGCATCATTTGATATGCCCGCAAACGGGCCCGCGACCCCCAATTCATCCGGCAGATCCGGTAGCGCTTGCCAGTCCAGCATTGATGTCTCTGACGCGCCACTGGTTGGCTCTTCCCCGTAGGCACATTCGGAGACACCGCCAAGAATGGCGAACAGCGCCACGACCCTGAGTAGTGTTCGTCGGTGAATTGGGAGATGCAAGTCGTGCGTTCCTTCCGCGGCAGGTCAAGAGGTTTGGTATCGGCCCGACGAATTGAGGCGGAGATGACCTTCCAATCAATGCGCGGACTTTGGGGTCGGAGTTTTCAATTTCGATGGTGGTCCGACATATTCGGGATTGGGGCGCATCGGGTCTGCTCCGACTTCGTCTCGCCACGTTCTAAGCCGCGCGTGTAACTCGGCAGTTCTGGCCGGCTCGGCATGCGAGCGATCTTTCGTTTCCCCAATATCTTCGGCAAGATTGAAGAGTGACAGCTTCCCAGTCTCGTATTCTTCGATCAGTTTCCATTCGCCGCTACGTATGACGCCCGAGGGAAAACTCTGAGGATGCTGGTTGTAGTGTGGATAGTGCCAATAGAGCGCCTCACGGTCCAACCCGCCGGTTTCAGTCAGGATGGGAACGAGGTTCTCTCCATCGAGATGCTGATGTGGCCGCAGCGGCAATCCCGTCACAGCGAGCATCGTGGGATAAAAATCGGTGCTGATGACCGGTTCGGCGGACACCGCTCCGGGATGCACGTGTCCGGGCCATTTCACGATCAGCGGCACACGGATGCCGCCCTCGTAGTTCGACCCCTTGTTGGCACGGAGTGGCGCGTTGTCGGTCGCTTTAGCAAATCCGCCGTTGTCACTGGTGAAGATCACCAAAGTGCGGTTGTCGATTTTTAGCTCTCCAAGCGTCTGCAATATGCGGCCGACACTTTCGTCGACGCTTTCGACCATTGCGGCGTATTTGGGATTTCCCTGACGTTGCGACTTGTGAATGTTTGCGTACCGGTCCACCATCTCCGGCTTGCCTTGCAGAGGTGCATGGACGGCGTAGTGCGACAACATGAGAAAGAACGGTTGATCGGCATTCTTGCGAATGAAAGCCTCCGCTTCTTCGGCCAATCGGTCAGTGAGATAGTCGCCCGGTTTGCCGGAAAGCGGTGCACTCTTCATCAGCTTGCGGCCGGTTGTCGGAATATTCCAATGGCCTTTGAAGGGGAAAAAATAGCTGCCGGGGGCACCGTAATCGCGTCCGGCAATATTCACGTCGAATCCCTGATGCTCGGGGTAGTAGTACGTTTCTGTGCCGAGATGCCACTTACCGATAAATCCGGTCCGGTAACCTGCCTCGCGGAACGCTTCGGCGATCGTGACTTCTTCCAACGGCAAGTTGGACAGGTAACGTCCCTCACGCAGCTGATTCTTGGTGGCGCTCCAGCGCCCGGCGGGCAGCCATTGTGTGAGCATCAACCGTGCCGGATACTTCCCGGTCATAATGGCCGCGCGTGTGGGTGAGCAGACGCTGCAAGCGGCATACGCATCGCTGAAACGCATCCCCTCTGCAGCGAGGCGGTCGATGTTCGGGGTGCGGTAGTAGGAACTGCCATAACAGCCGAGATCGTTCCATCCCAAGTCGTCGATGAGAATGAAAACAACGTTTGTTGCCGGATCGATCCGATCGCTATTCTCATCGGCGTCGGCCGGAGGGCCAACAAGTACCAACGCGAGCAGACCGATAACCGATGCGCGGGTGATCCTCATCATTCTTCCTCTTGTGGTGAATTCCGAAGTGACATGCCTTTCGGACCGTCAATCCAAGTTCAAATCGTCCACGTCGAATCGCGCGAAGTTGATGCGGTTGTACTTCTTCTGTTCCTTCGGACCCGCTTCGAACAGCACGCCGAACTCACCAGGCCGCAGGACAGCCATGTCGCTATAGGCGGCGGGGCCTTCGTGGATCAGTGGGCCGTCCTTCCAGGTGGCGGTTTCGTCGGTCGAGAAGCGAATCCGCAGGTCACTGCGTCCCTTTCCGGTCGGTCCACTTTCGTCCGGGCCGGAGAACAGTATCAGGTCCAGTCGGTGTCCGAGTTTCTTCGACAGCCCGCGAAGCAGTGCGCATTGGACCACGGGCGGATCGAACAGGGCGACTTCCGGCGCGAACGTCTTATAGTCCGCGTTTTCCGGTGCATCAAAAGTTTCGCCGCCGTCGCTGCTGTAGGCGCCGCCCCGTGTACCGCGTGCCTTTCCGTTTTGATCGCGGGTGTTGAAGTACAGGCGGCCGTCGTTGAGTTCAACGACCGTGGTTTCATTGGCGTTGAGGTCATCATCATAGGTGTCGTCAATCGCCCCCAGCCGCCACGTCTTGCCATGGTCGTCGCTGAGAATGGCCTGGGCACCGTTGTGGCCGCGGTCGACACCGTCGTCGCCGCTGCGATGATCGGCGGGAATGACGATCCGACCGCGATGTTCCCCGAATTGTAGCTGAATGGAATGCACGGGACCGGTGGCGTACCACCCCCAAGACTCCAGTTTGACGTTGTCGGTGATTTCACGCCGGCGAGACCACGTCCGGCCGTGATCGTCGCTGTAGGTGACGAACACACGGTCGTTCTCCAAATTGAACGGCAGCCAAATGCGGCCGGGGTGTTCCTTGTCCAGCAGGTCCACCACCGGGGCGGGATTGCCGACGGTGATCGGCGGCGGGTTGGCGCCGAACAATTCCCGAAAGTCGTCGCTGTTCTGAACGACCTGCAGCTTGCCCCACGTCGCGCCGTCATCGGTGGAACGCTTCATCACCAGATCGATGCGGCTGGCATCACCCCCTTCGCGGGCTTCGCAAAATGCGAGCAGATCGCCGTTTCCCGCTTGGATCAGGGCGGGGATGCGGAAGATGTTGTAACCGTCCCTGCCGTTTTCAAAGACAGTCACCGCCGGAAAGTCGGCGGCGGTAGCGGAAACTGTGAACAAGATCGCGCCAAGCGCGGCCGAAAGTGCGGTGGGGCGAGGTAACGTGAGTTTCATGCATGCCCTTTCCTGTGATGCATCATGCGATTAACCGTCGGTTGGGAGTTTTAACTCCACCGGAATCAACGTGCGAGCCGGTGCTACGTCGTCCGGGCCTGTGCTTTCGAGTAGTACCCTCCCGGTTTGGCGGCCGAATTCCTCCGGGGGAATCACTGCCGCCGCGGAGGCAAACCGCGGGGTCTTAGAACGGTAGACGTCGGCTACGGCGGCGACGCAGTTGGTCGATCCGGCCGATTGGGCGGCGCCGGCGATCGCCGCTTCGGCCAGTTGTTCGTTGCGACACAACAACCCGGTTTTTCGGCGGGTCAGTGCCGTCGCGACGCCCGCCTGGACTGCGTCGGCATCAGCTGGAAAGCAGCGGATGGTCACGCGATCGGTTTCCCACTTGGCCTCGCTACAGGTTGCCATGATCGCATCCAGAAAACAATGGTCGCCGCAAGTCACCGTGTCGCGAAGCAGCACCAGCAGCCGCGAACAACGCTGCCGCAACAAATAGTCGGTCAAGATGTGGCCGATCTGGTATTGGTCGCGGTCGATTTGAGCGAGTTTGGTGATCGAGGGATGCAATTGGCCCAATGCGACGGCCGGCAAACCGGAATCCTGGACGATCCGCTGAATCGCGACCGATGATCTCAACAGGACAAAGCCCTCCTGCAGCCGTGAACGGAGCGCTTCGGCGACGAGGTCTTTGACGTATTTGTCATCGTCGCGGTCGGGGGGAAAGTTGAACTGCAATTCCGCGCCCGGGAGCACTTCTTGCAGGCCGATGAGCACGCCGTCGGAGAGCAGACCCTCGGTGCGGAGATAGCTTTCCTGGACGATCAGGTGCACGCGCTGGATGCGATGCTGCGGTGCGGTGTCGGCATGCGGGTCGGCAATCACGGCCCCGACGCGCTGCCGGCGGTGCAGGACGCGTCGCTTTTCGAGAAGTTGCAGAGCGCGGTTGGCGGCCGTTCCGCTGACGCGAAACCGGCGGGCGGTGTCGGCGGCGCTGAGATAGGCGTCCCCCGGTTCCAGTTTGCGCCCGCGGATATCGGCGACGATCTCGTCGGCCAAGGCGGCGATTTGCGGGGTGTTGCGTGTTTTCATCGGGGCGCTTTTGCTGGGGCGAATGCGTGCCGAAGTGATTTTGCTTGAAACGCACGTCTTAAGTGATTATATTATCGTCAATATAATAATAATCAAGCCCGCTCGTGTCGCGTGGCGACGTGGTTGGACCGCCGAGACGAGGCCGCGGGCGAATGACAAGACAGAAGCGAACCAGATGGCGTGACGGTGCAAGCGGCATCGGTCAGGCGGAATAGTTCAGGCGGCGGCGAGCGTGCGGCGGATTCCGTCGCTTTTCATAGGCCAATGTAATGCGTACCGAACATCCGTGTCGTGCGTACTCGCCGTCGCCTGGCTGGCCGCCTGGACCATGGCACTTCGGGCCGGGGAGCGGGAGTATCAGGGGGACGTCACCGACGTCGTCACCATCGACACGCTCGATCCGCACGGCCCCTACAACAAAATCTGGGAGCCGTACATCGCCCGCTGGGGTAAAAACCATTTGGTTGCTGTCTATGGTTTGCAGGTGACCGGCAAGGGAGACATGGGGGACATCGTCTGCTCGATCAGCCGCGACGCGGGAAAGACCTGGGGGCACCGGACGATGGTCTTCGACCACCGCATGCGGAACGGCACAGTACAGTATGCGTATAACAATGCCATCCTGTTTCGCCCGCCCGGGCAGGATGTGATCTGGATGTTCGCCATGCGGGCGCCCATGTACTACCGCGACAGCGAGAACGCCGACTTGGTGGCGGCCTATTCCCCCGACGGCGGATACACGTGGCATCACGTCGAATTGTCGAATGACTATCAAGGCTCGCTGGTGATCGTGGCGGGGATTGAAGTCATAGAGCGGGACGGCATTCCAGTTTATCTGCTCCCGGCACACCGCAATTCGTTCCGTCACGACCCGCACGGCGACCGGCGGCAGTTCGTGTTGGAAAGCACGAGCCTGTTGCATTGGAAGTTGGCGGGGTATGTGCCGTATGCCGATGATGATCCTGTGTTCCTCCACGAAGGGGGAATCGCCGCGGCCGATGCGGAGGGGGAGTTGATGATGGTGATGCGGACCGCGGATATGCAGCGCGAGCGTCCGCTAAAGACGCCGGTCGCTTATTCCTCGGTCAGCACGGATGGCGGCCGGACCTGGTCGACGGCCAAGCCGCAGCCGGATCTTCCCAATTACCGCTCCAAAAGCTTCTTCGGCAAAGATGCCCACGGCCGGCAGATCTGTGTCTATGGCGACAGCGTGGACCGCCGCGGGCTGTACTACAAAGTCCGACCAGCGGGCGGAGACTGGTCCGCACAGCGCGACTTTTATGTCGCCGACAACCGCAATAGTTACCCGACGTTGATCGAGGAGAAACCGGGTGAGTGGCTAGCGGTGTGGGATAGCTCCAATAGCAAAGATGATAAACGGACGGCGATTCGCTTCGGGCGGCTGAAGGTCGACAAGTAGTCGGGGGCGGTTTTGGTTGCGGCACCGGAAATGGGTGCGGTTCGCAATCCTTGTTCACGAGTTGGTTTAGCGAACTATCTGACGGGTGAGTTTGACGCAGATTGCTGCGGCATTATTGAGGAGCCTCGCCGCCCACTTACGGATTGTCGGCAATCGCCGAACGATACGCTGGAAAACGATTCGACATCCGGCAAGCGCTTACTACTCCGAATCCCCGCCCGCGTCCCCACCGTCGTCGCCCAACTGCACAAGTCCCGGGGGCGGTGTGCGGCCGTCGGCGACCCGGTGGCGGAGCACCTTGGAGAGTTTGGCCACCGTTTCGGCATGGTCCGGTGAATTGGCCACGTTGACCAGTTCCTGCGGATCGGTGCGGTGGTCGTACAACTCGACGCCGTCACTCCCCTCTTCGCCCCATTCGGTGTAGCGGTGCGTGGCTGTGCGAATGGTGTAGTTATTTTTCAGTTGCGTCATGGCGGAGTTACGCACGGTGACGGCGGGATCTTTGAGGATCGGGGCCAGACTAACGCCGGAAAGAAATTCGGGGGCCTGGAGTCCACACAACTCCACCAGCGTGGGATAGAAGTCCACCATTTCGGCCAGCGACTGCGTGCGTTCACCCGCGGCGGTCACGCCGGGGCCGGCGATGATCAAGGGGACCCGCGCCGCATTTTCGAAGAGGGTCGTTTTCAGCCAGTGTCCATGTTCGCCCATGTGATAGCCATGGTCGGAGGTGAATACGATGATCGTGTTGTCGGCCGCGCCCGACTTGTCGAGCGCAGCGAGGATGCGGCCCAGTTGCGCATCGGCAAAGCTGATCGCCGCATAGTACGCCTGCATCGCCTTGCGGGCGTTATCGGGTGAAATGTTGTAGTGCTCTTTCTTCTTGGTCAGCGATTTTTGCGACGGTTTGGGGAGCGTTTCCAAGTATCCGTTGGGGACCTGCGGAACGTGCATTTTTTTTTTCGTGTACATGTCGAAATATTTTTTCGGTGCTACGTAAGGCGTGTGAGGTCGATACAGGCCCACGGCCAGGAAGAAGGGTTGATTTTCATCGGCGTATTTTTGAATGAGTTTGGCCGCCTCGGTGGCCGCGATTCCGTCGGTCTGCTCTTCATCGGGGCCTTCGGCGGCGAGCCAGCTCATGTAGCCGCCGTACTCGCCCGGTTTGAGACTGAAGATCAGGTGTTCTTCGTCTTTGTCGCGGCCGCGGGGGTTGATGAAGTGATCCCAGGAATCCGGATCGTCATGACCGCTCGTACCGATTTGGGCGGGGACGCCGTAGTGGAATATCTTGCCGATCCGCGTCGAGACGTAGCCCGCATTGCGAAACATCTGCGCCATCGTTTGCACGTTGGGCAGATGGTCCCGCAGGTAGAGCGGATTGCGGCGCATCTGGGT
>CALFYU010000326.1 GCA_937952455.1 uncultured Planctomycetaceae bacterium | reverse complement strand
CGAGCTATTGGACGACCTGGCCTGTGTCGGGAAGCGTCAGGTTGAATCCGCGCGAGCCCACCGGCTTGGCCCCGGCGACAGCATGCCCTAGATCGGCCGGCGCAACCTCCAACGTTAAATAGCGCCACGCCAAGTCGCAGTCGGCGAATGCCGCTTCGATCATGACTTGTGTGGGATTCTCCGCGACTGGCTGGCCGAATACGGCGGTGATCTCTTGTTTGAACGAACGTGCTTCAGGCATGTCGGGTCTTTCCGTTTTGAACTTTTCTATTGGCAGGCCAGTTGTGATTTTCGCGGTCGTGATTGTTGCCGGCGATAACGTTGAATGGTCGTGGCGGTGACTGGCCGCGATCCCCCTCTTGACGATGCGGAGAGCGCCTTTGCATAATACCGTTGCGTGACCAATACGGGGAGCCAGCGCGCGAATTGGATAAAGGAGCGAGACGGATGAGACTCTTCATCGCCGGCGCTGCGTTGGCAATCTGCGCCGCGAGCGCGGCGGATGCGCAGGCCCAACCGGGCAAGACGTACCCGAAGGTTTACGGCGCAACCGGCCATCTCTACGGACCGACTCAAGCGCACTACCAATATGCCCGGCAGTACGGGCGTGAATGGACCGGCGGCAGCAACATCCGCGGGGTGGGGCATCACCACCACCATCATCATCGCTCCTTTGGGTTCGGCTTTCCCGGTTTCTTCGGCGGTTACGGCGTCTACGGCGCGAGCTACGGCGGTTTCTATAACTATGGCGCCGTCGGCTATCCGGCTTTCGGGCCGATTTACAACTACTCGCCCGCCTATCCGCTCGTTATTCAAGGGCATCCCTTCATTTTGGGTGCCGATCCGTTTGACAATGATGTCCTCAAACAAGACCAACCGATCCACGACCTGCAGAAGCTGAAAAAGCTCCTGACGCCGCCGGCGAATCGGCCGATTGCCGTGGCGGTGAAAAAATCCAACGGGGCCGCCAAACAGCGCAGCTTGCATCAACAAGGTCTGGGAGACGTCGCGTTTTTCGATCAGAATTTCAGCAAAGCGTACGCCCACTATCGCGACGCGATGCGGGCAGCTCCCGATATTCCCGAAAATTATTTTCGCATGGGATGGGCGCTGGCCGCGACGGGACATTTGGAGTCGGCGGTCCGCGAAATTAAACGCGGCCTGCTGCTCGATCCCTACTGGCCGCTCACGGGGATCAGTCTGGATGAGCGGTTCGGGCCCGAAAACGAGATCCGCAAAAACAGCGTACTGCTGAATGCCGCCCAGTGGGTCCGCGAAGACATTCGCGATCCGGATCGATTGTTCTTGATGGGGGTCTTGTTGCACTTCAACAACGACATCGATAAGGCACTGAAGTTTTTTGAAACGGCCGGACAGCTCGCCGGTTCTCCGCAACACGTACAACTTTTCCTGCACCCGCAGACGCCTCCGCAGGATCAGCCTGACGCTGACGCCGGCGACGATAACGATCAGCAGCCCGCGCCGCCGCAGGGGCAGCCGAATCCACCGCAACCGCCAGCCGACACACCGGTGCCTCCGGCACCTGATCCCGAACCGGGCGAACCACGCGCGCATGTACCGGCCGCCCAACCGGTCTCGGGTCCGGTGCTCCCTGTCGCGCCGTAACGCTCCGACATCGCTTACGCGTTACTGTGGGTGCCACTAGCTCCTGCCAAACCACGTGGGGGGAGAGGTTTGTGGCAACGGCCGCGTCGAGGGGTTATTCTGGGGACAGTAGTGAGCGTCCGCGGAATGGCGCCGCAGACATTGTCCCCAGTCAGGATCCCCGCTATGAAACGCTCTTTGTTATCGCGATTTGCGCTCGTGCTTACGGCAGTTGTGGCTTTATCAACGTGCGGCGATGGTGACCTGCCGGCAGCCGAGAAGCCGAACGTATTGTTTATCGCCGTCGACGATCTCAACGATTGGACGGGCGTGTTGGGGGGATACCCGGGGATCGAAACGCCGAACCTCGATCGATTGGCCGGACGGGGAGTGTTGTTTACACGGGCCTATTGTTCGGCACCGGCTTGTAATCCGTCGCGGGCGAGCCTGTTGACCGGTGTGCGGCCGTCGACGTCGGGCGTGTATCACAATTCCCAACCGTGGCGCCGCGCCCTGCCCGACGCCGTGACGCTGCCGCAGCAGTTTCAGGCGGCCGGATACCGCGTGTGGGGCGGCGGTAAGATTTATCACGGCGCGTTTCCCGATCCGCCGTCGTGGCAGGAATACTTCAAACGTCCCAGCGATCCGCAGCCCAAGAACCGCCCGGTGAACGGGATCGCCAAGACGGGGCACTTTGATTGGGGACCGGTTGCGGTGGCCGACGAAGAGATGTCGGATGCGATCGTCACCTCGTGGGGGATCGACTTCCTCAAACAAAAACAGCCGCAGCCGTTCTTCCTGGCGGTGGGATTGTTTCGCCCGCACTTGCCCTGGTACGTGCCGCAGCAGTATTTCGACAAGTATCCGCTCGACTCGATCAAGCTGCCGAAAGTGCTCGAGAATGACCTCGATGATGTCCCGTCCATCGGTCAGGGGTTTGCCCGGTTGCGCGATCACCGCAACGTGACCCGCACGAATAATTGGGAGAAGGCCGTACAGGCCTATTTGGCCAGCATCACCTTCGCCGATGCCCAGGTTGGACGGCTGTTGGACGCGCTGGATGCCAGCGGATACGCCGACAATACGATCATCGTGCTGTGGAGCGATCACGGCTGGCATTTGGGTGAGAAGCATCACTGGCGCAAGTTCGCCTTGTGGGAAGAAGCGACCCGCGTGACGATGATGATCACCGCCCCGGGCCTCACGCAACCGGGCGGCCGCTGTGAGCGGACGGTCAGTCTGCTCGACATCTATCCCACATTGTGCGATTTATGTGGGCTGGATAAGCCCGAGGCGCTCGAAGGAGACAGCCTAAAGGCGCTGCTAAAGGACCCCGCCGCCGAATGGACGCGTCCGGCGGTCACCACGCACGGCCGCAACAATCACGCCGCTCGCAGCGAACGCTGGCGGTACATCCGCTACGCCGACGGCGGCGAGGAACTCTACGACCACGAGGCGGACCCGCTGGAGTGGAAGAACTTGGCCGCTGACGAGCGATACGCGGGGGTGAAAGCCGAACTGGAGAAGTATTTCCCGACAGTCAACGCGGAAGACGCTCCGCACCGGCGCGATAAGTAGTCGGTTGCAAGTGCT
>CALFYU010000325.1 GCA_937952455.1 uncultured Planctomycetaceae bacterium | reverse complement strand
TTTCATCGCGATGCACTTTCTGCAGGAGCCGGCGAAGTACGGTGAAGGCGACGTCAATGGCGACGGCAAGGTCGACGGGCTCGACGCCAATATCCTCGCCATCCACTTTCTGGATACGTTTCCGGCAACGCCGATCCCCGAGCCATCGGCACGCAAGTCCGCACCGGCTTATTGAAGGGGGATATCCCCCCGCTCTGCAGCTTCTCAAATGCGGTTGACCCGTTTTGAGAACTGGCATATATTCCCGCCGCAATTGCGAACCTCCCCCAGCTGAATTGCGCAATAGTTCCCGCAGAATCCCCGTGGGGCAGCACCTCCTGGCTATTCCCGCTTCAAAGACCCCATCTCAAATCACAGGCCCGCGGTGGCCGAGACGTGCACTCAACTCACGTTAACAATTGTTCGCACAAAAATTCGCGCAGGATACGCGAGTATTGTTTGTTTCTTGAAACAAAGGATTGGATGCCCATGTCAAACAAACCCAAAACGACGCAGAAATGGATGTTTATCGTCGGCGGAACCGCTCTGACCGTGCTCGTCGCGGGATTGTTGTTCCAGGTCATGAAGCCCGAAACCGGCAAAGCGGGCGCACGCGGCGAGCGGGCTCCTCGCAGCACGCAGAATACGGGCAATACACAAACCGCCGGCAAGCGGAGCGTGGCCCGCGTGAACGGCCAATTGATCTCCTACGACCAATTGGCCGAAGAATGTGTTGCCCGTTACGGCAACAAGGTGCTCGAAGGTCTTATCAACCGCACGATGATTGAACAGGCGTTCGAAGGCAAACCGGGCGCGCCAACCGCGCAGGACGTCGAAAAAGAAATTCGCACGATTGCCAAGAAGTTTAACCTTGATACCCAGCAGTGGCTGCAGATGATGCAGTCGCAACAAGAATTGACACCCGACCAATATCGCCGCGATGTCATTTGGCCCATGCTCGCCCTGAGAAAGCTGGCCGGCCGCGAAATCGCCGTGACACAAAAGGAACTTGATGAAGCCTACGAACGCAACTACGGCGAACGAGTTCGCGCGCGTGTGATCGTGTTGGATCGGATTCGCCAGGCACAGGAGGTCTGGGAAAAGGCGAAACAAAATCCTGAAAACTTCGGCCGCCTGGCGATGGAGTATTCGGTCGATTCCTCCAGCAAGGCGTTGGAAGGCAAAGTCCCGCCGATCCGCCGCAACGCCGGCAGCGAAGAAATTGAAAAGGCGGCCTTTGGTCTTCAACCCGGCGAAATCTCGGGCGTGATCCAAATCCCCGAAAACAAACACTGGGTAATCATCAAGTGCGAAGGCCGCACCGAACCGGTGGCCGGCGTGTCGATGGCCGACGTGCAAGCGATGCTCGAAGAAGAAATCCGCGACGAAAAAGTCCGATTGCTGGTGGAAGACACCTTCAAACAACTGCAGGCCAATTCCCGCGTGGACAACTACCTGACCGGGGTTTCAACGGGCAGCAGCAAGCGTTCTGCTTCCGGCTCCCGCCGCAGCACCGGGATTCAGCGAGTCAGCGGCGAAAGCCCCGCCCGCAGCGGAAACTGACGCGCTGCCATAAGACGAACTGCGAAGAATCCTGCGGCACGCGAGCGATTTCCCCACTCGCGTGCCGTTTCCTTTGCGCAGCGAACCTCATGGCAGCTAAGCCGTCTCTTTGCATAACCCCTGGACGTGCTACAATTGGCACATTGGATCAGCTTCCCCTTTGATTACCGACCAATCGGCCGCCGGTGATGCGCCGGCGGGTCGCAGAAACGAAATTCGATGCGTAGCGAATCAGAACAACCTGAATCAGACAATCCCTTTACGATTCCCGTCGCATCGCGCGTGTTGCGACTCCCTCCTTACCTGTTCGGCAAGATCAACGCGCTCAAGTATGAGAAGCGCGTGGCTGGCGTCGACGTCATCGATTTGGGAATGGGCAATCCCACCGATCCGCCTGATCCCTTGATTATTGAGAAGCTCACGGAAGCGGTCGCCGATCCCCGCAATCACCGGTACTCGGTCTCGACCGGCGTCGCCAATTTGCGGCGCGAGGTCGGCAAGCGGTATTGGAAGCGCTACGGCGTGCGGCTCGACCCCAACGACGAAGTCGTGGCCTGCATCGGTTCCAAGGAAGGCTTCAGCCACCTCTGCCTGGCGTTGATGGGGCCCGGAGATACGGCGATCGTCCCCGCCCCCTCGTTTCCGGTGCACGTCTATGCGGTCGCACTGGCCTCGGGAAATGTGATTGCGCTCGACGTTCGCGATCCGGACAAATTCCTGGCCAACGTCGACTACACCTGCACGCACCTGTACCCCAAGCCGAAACTGGTGATTGTGAACTTTCCGCACAATCCCTCGTCGACAGTCATCGAACAGGACTTT
This sequence comes from uncultured Planctomycetaceae bacterium, assembly GCA_937952455.1. Classification (GTDB taxonomy): domain Bacteria; phylum Planctomycetota; class Planctomycetia; order Planctomycetales; family Planctomycetaceae; genus Symmachiella. Next base: position 16,820 of record CALFYU010000325.1, on the reverse strand, counting down.
TTTGTCGAACTCGTCCGGCTGGCGAAGAAGCATGGCTTCCTGGTGATCAGCGACTTCGCCTATGCTGACATCTGTTTCGAGGGATATCAGGCGCCCAGCTTTCTGGCCACGCCCGGGGCATTCGACGTAGGCGTCGAATTCACCACGATGAGCAAGGGCTACAGCATGGCCGGCTGGCGAATCGGCTTTTGCTCCGGTAATGCCGAAATGTGCCGCGCGCTCTCCACGATCAAGGGCTACTACGATTACGGCATCTTCCAGCCGATCCAAATCGCCGCGATTGTCGCCATGCGGCACTGCGATGCCGCTGTAGAATCGATTGCCGAAGAATACCATCGCCGCCGGGACGTGCTATGTGACGGACTGGAGCGTCTGGGCTGGGAGATCGACCGCCCCAAAGCGGGGATGTTCGTCTGGGCCAAGATCCCCGAACCGTGGGCCCAGATGGGGTCCATCGACTTTGCCATGAAGCTGCTGGACGAGGTCGGAATCGCTGTCAGCCCCGGACGGGGATTCGGCGAGGAAGGAGAAGGATATCTCCGCATGGCGATTGTCGAGAATGAACAGCGATTGCGGCAAGCGGTGCGGCAGATCGGCCGCTGCATGAAACAAGAGGTCGAGCAGTCCTAACGTCAGCTCGCCACCGATCGACGCGCATCTTTTAAACAAAACGGGCCACCTGATTTGATGCAATACGAAGATTCCGACGCTCCGATTTTGGAAATCGAAGACGGGGCAGTCGCTGCGGTCCGCCGCGGCCATCCCTGCATCGCCTGGCTGGTGATTATCGTGCTGGCCGGCGGTGTCACCTATTTGCAAAACGGCGGGAGGAACACGCCGCACCCGCTGGAAGATTCGGGCACCTCTCCCCAGGACGTCATCATGCTGCTCCAGGGGCGGTACCTGGTGGGCGCCGCCAAATTCGCCGGAAACCAACGTGCGATGCTGTACGACCAGGCTGAACCGTTAAACCACGGGACCGTCGAACAACGCCTGCGGTTCGCGGTGCTCGCTGAGGAGTTGGCCGGGCCGCAGCGGGCGCTCGACGTGCTGTCGGACTTGGAGAACCGCATTTTGCAGGGAGGCGTCGAACTCGACGACGAGCAACAAAAGTTACTCGAAACCGAAACAACACTGATGACAGACTACGCTGACGGCGAATGGGATGCTCCGTCGCTCGATCAATCCCAACGTGAACTCCTGAAGGAAAAACTCGGCTGGTTTGGCGATTTGGCGTTGGCGCCCAAAAAAGGATCAGACGCACAGGCCCGCGCTTCCGTGATGCGTGCCGCTGAGCAAACGGCGATCTCTCTGCTGGGCACGGCCGGGTTATATTGCCTGTTGTTGATGGTCGGGGTGATGGCCTTGGTCGTCTTCGGCGCGGCCTATTTATCCGGCAGCACCACCCCTGTCTTTCGGTGCGGCGCCGCCTCCCGCGCCGGCGTCTATCCCGAGACGTTTGTCGTCTGGCTCATCCTGTTCTTTCTGCTCACGCAGGGGGCCTCACTGTTGGTACAGAATGAGCGCTATCGCACGCTGGCCCTTGCCGCCGCCATGTTCTGCAGCCTGCTCGCACTCGTCTGGCCCCGGCTGCGAGGAATATCGTGGCGGGACATCCGGTCGGACATCGGCTGGACGGCGGGTCGCGGTCCACTGGTCGAACCGCTATTCGGCGTCGGCAGCTATGTGATGACCATTCCGATCTTGTTCGTCGGTTTTCTGGCCTGTCTGGCGTTGATGCTCGTCGCCGGGTTGGCCGACCCTCTCAGCGGCGGAGCGGATGACTTCTCGCCGACCGGCTTGCCCAGCCACCCGATCATCTCCACCGTCGCCAACGCCGACTGGTTCGTCGTTGTGCAGTTATACCTCGCCGCCGCAGTCGCCGCACCGGTCGTCGAGGAAACGATGTTTCGCGGCGTTATGTATCGCCAGTTGCGCGAATCGAGCGCCCGCTGGGGATTTTGGGCCAGTTTTTTGTTTTCCGCTTTCGTCAACGCCTTCATCTTCGCCGTGATCCATCCCCAAGGGTTCATCGCCGTCCCCGCCCTGGTCGCCATCGCCCTTGGCCTGACAATGGCCCGCGAATGGCGGGGAACGCTCATACCTTCAATGGTGGCGCACGGTATCCACAATGGATTGCTGATGACGGTTCTATTGTTGGCCATCGGGCGGTAAGTGACGCCCCGAACTGATAGATAACAACGGTATTCTTGCATTCAAAATTTTGACGTGGTGCGTCGCCTACTTTCACAAGGAACGCCGTGCACGACGGCAAGCCGTCGGTTTGGGAGTTTTGATTCTCTCCTTGAAAGTCCGTGTTTTATCCGTGTTCATCTGCGGCTTAATTGAAACGGCCAATTTGGTTGCGGCAGCGCTGAATTATGAACTGGCTCAATCTCATCTTGATGGCGGTACTGTCGCTTGGCAATTTTGCAATCGTCGTTGCGGTCGTGAATCGCGTCCACGTGACGTGCATGCATTTGCGCACGCTCTCGTTCATCCGCCGCATCCACGTGTTGCTCGTCATCGGCTTTACGGTATTTCTCATCTGGTACGGCGGCTTCGGCCGGCCGCGGCTGCTGCTTGACGGCAGTTGGCTCGATATCGCGCCAATTTATCAAATCTACTTCGCCGTCTGCGGCGCGTCAGCGCTCGTCGCGGCAGTGATCGTCATCCGCCGCTGGTGCCGCAAGTCGTCCGATCTTCAACTTGCCCGCACGTCCGAAGTGATCGATGTCGCCGGAACGCTCAGTAAACCGTTGCTAGCGAAGGGCCCCTATTCCGCGCTGGCTCACCTGCCTCGAAATGAAATCCTCTCGGTCGAGATTTCCAAGCAGGATTTTCAACTCCCCGGGTTGCCTGCCAACTGGGACGGACTATCGATTCTGCACGTTTCCGACCTGCACTTCATCGGCACGATCTCACAGGAGTATTTCGCCGAAGTCCTGCGCCATGGGCAGGAACTGCGCTCCGACATGGTGGTCTTCACCGGCGACCTGCTCGACGATCAAAGCCTGACCGCATGGCTGCCTGAGACGTTGGGACAATTGCAGGCGCCTTTGGGCTGTTATTTCATCCTCGGAAACCACGACTGGGAGCTCGATCCGGACGCAACGCGGAAATGCCTGCAGGAGATCGGCTGGATCGACGTCGCCGGCCGTCATGTCACCGTGGAACACGCACAGCGCAAATTGCTGATCGCCGGTACGGAATACCCCTGGATGGGAAAAAACCCCGACACCTCCGCCGCCGCCGATGCGGATTTCCGCTTGTTGCTCAGCCACACGCCGGACAACTACACCTGGGCGCGCCGCAACCGATTTGACCTGATGCTTTCCGGCCACACTCACGGCGGACAAGTCCGCGTGCCGGTGATCGGCCCGATTTACACCCCCAGCCTGTACGGCACACGCTATTCCAGCGGCGCCTTTTTCGAGCCGCCGACGCTGCTATACGTTACGCGGGGACTCTCAGGCAAAGAGCCATTGCGGTACAATTGTATGCCGGAATTGACGCAGCTTGTGCTGCACCCTGCGACCGTACCCGCGGCGTCCACCGGCAAACAGCGAAATCTGGTCGGCGCACGACGCTAAAACGGAAGTTCTCATGATAGGTGGCAACGCGTGCAGACCCTGATGACATTCCTGGGGATCATCTGGGCATCCCCGTGGTCCGCCCTGGGAATTCTTGCCGGCTTGCTGGGACTGATGACCGGGGGCCGCGTGCGGCGGGTGGGGATGACGTTGGAATTTTACGGCGGCGCCGTGGCCTGGATGTTGCGGCGATGTCCCAACTACCCCATGGCGATGACGGTGGGGCACGTGATTCTGGGACTGACCGATGCGGCGCTCGACGTCACCCGCGACCATGAATGGGTGCACGTCCGCCAGTACATCCGCTGGGGACCGCTGTTCGTCCCGGCCTACTTCCTCTGTTCGGCCGTCTTGTGGATACGGGGCAAGGATCCCTACCGCGACAATCCGTTTGAGCGGGAAGCCTACGGCGACACGGATTGACCGAATCGGACACTCGGTAGGCGTGCGTTTCTCACGACGGCCGCGCTATAATCAACTCTCGCCCACGTTCGCCTTTCCCCCAAGATAAGACTCCTGTGCCGTGCCCACCGAACTTGAGACCTTATTGAGACGAGAAATCTCCGGCGATGTGCTCTTCGATGACGTCAGCCGCGGGCTTTACAGCACCGACGCCAGCATCTATCAAATCCCGCCGATCGGGGTCGTGCTGCCCAAAACTAAAGCGGATGTGAAAGCCGCAATCCGCATCGCCGCCGAGCGAGGCGTGCCGATCTTGCCCCGCGGCGGGGGTACGAGTCTTTCGGGACAAACCGTCGCCGCTGCAATTGTGATCGATTTTTCCAAGTACATGAATCGCATCTTGGACATTGATACGGCTCAGCGGTTGGTGCGGATTGAGCCGGGAGTGGTGTTGGATCAACTCAATGCGGCCCTGCAGCCACACGGGCTGCAATTCGGTCCTGACGTTTCGACCGGCAATCGCGCGGCCATCGGCGGAATGATCGGCAACAATTCCGCCGGTTCCCGATCTGTCCGGCAAGGCAAGACCATCGACCACGTCCGCGCATTGGAAGTCATTTTGGCCGACGGTACGCTGCTGAAGTGCTGTCCGATCGACGCCGACACGCTCGCGCACAAACAGGCGCTGCCGAATATCGAAGGGGAGATCTATCGCTGCATCCCCGAGATCGTCGACGCGGTCCGCGAGGAAATTATCGACAAATACCCGCGAATTCTCCGCCGCGTCAGCGGTTACAACTTGGACGCATTCGTGCCCGAATTACAGTCGGAAATCCCGATTGCCGCTGCGGCCGCCGAGCTCAACGCACGCTGGCCCGACCGTGAAGATTTCAATCTCGCCAAACTGATCGTCGGCGCCGAGGGGACGTTGGGGACGGTCGTCGAAGCGGTCGTGCATACCGTCCCCTTGCCGAAACAACGGGCGGTCGCCTGTCTGCAATTTCGCTCGATTGACTCTGCGCTCAAAATTATCACAACAATTCTCAAAACAGAGCCGTCGGCGATTGAGATGCTCGACAAGTACATCGTCGAGTTGTCCCGCAACAATTTGGAATATCGGCACTATCTGGAATTCGTGGACGGTACGCCCGAGGCGCTATTAATCGTCGAATACAGCGGTGATACGCTGGAAGCGGTGCAACAGCGACTGCAGCAAATGTCGCAAGTTGTAGCCGGATGGGACGGTCTCGAGAAATCGATCACGACCGTGGATCCCCAGCAACGGGACCGCATCTGGAATTGCCGCAAGGCCAGCGCGCCGTTGCTGTTGAGCATCCCCGGCGCTCGCAAGCCGATCGCGTTTGTTGAGGATCCAGCGGTCTCACCCCAGCATGTCGCGGAGTTCGCGCGGCGATTTCGCGAGATTCTCGACCGTCGCGGCATCGCCGGGTCGTTCTATGGGCATGCCTCGGTCGGCTGCCTGCACATCCGGCCAATGCTCGATACCAAAACCGCGGAAGACCTGACCACGCTGAAAGCGATATCCGACGAGGTCGCCGCGCTGGTCCACGAATAACGTGGCTCGATGTCAGGAGAGCATGGCGATGGACTGGCCCGCAGTTATCACAATCGCGAGCTGTTCGGTCCCGCGTTGTACTCCGCCTTTGAACAGGTGAAACGGTTATTTGATCCCCAGGGATTGATGAACCCCGGCAAAGTCGTCAGCGACATCTCGCCGATTGAAAACCTGCGGTACGGGACTGAATATCGGGCACACCCGATCGACACCTTCCTGGACTTCACCGCCGAAGCACATAATGCCGACGCGCCCGGCCAAGGATTTCTCGCCGCGGCCGAGATGTGCAACGGCTCCGGCGTCTGCCGCAAGACGAACAGCGGCACCATGTGTCCCTCGTTCATGGCCACGCGCGACGAGGAACATTCCACCCGCGGCCGGGCCAATGCGTTGCGTCTGGCACTGTCGGGACAACTACCGGCCGACAGTCTGACCTCGCAACGAATGTACGACGTGATGGACCTCTGCCTGATGTGTAAGGGGTGCAAAGCCGAATGTCCCTCGAACGTCGACGTCGCCAAATTAAAAGTCGAATTCCTCGCGCAGTATTATCAAAAGCACCGCCCCTCGTGGGGCACGGTCATGATGGCCCACACCGGCCGCGTGAACCGCATCGGCTCGGCATTGGCGCCGGTCTCCAACTGGTTGGCACGGCTTCCCGGTGCGGCGTTCGTTACGGAAAAACTGACCGGCGTCGACCGGCGTCGACAATTGCCGATGTTTCATCGCGACCATTTTGGCCGCTGGTTTCGCCGACACAAACCGCACCCCCGCGCGGGACAAGCAGGCCGTGTGATCCTGTTGGACGACTGCCTGACGAGCTTCTGCGAACCGCACATCAATCGCGCCGCCGTCGAGGTATTGGAACGGGCCGGATACGAGGTCCAACTGGCCGGCCTGCACTGTTGCGGCCGCCCGTTTTTCTCCAAGGGGCTGATCGTCCAGGGCAAATCGCTGGTCCAGGAAAACATCAATCGGTTGGACCGGCTGTCGTCTGACGACGTCCCCATTTTGGGCTGCGAGCCAAGTTGTTTGTTGTCGCTGGTCGATGAATACCCCGACCTCGTCCACGGAGAAGCCGCGCAGCGCGTCCGCGCACGCAGCCGGATGCTCGATGCTTGGCTGAACGATCAGGCCGCTAACGGGAAATTCGATTTAACGTTCGAACCACTGAATCAGTCGGCACTGTTGCACGGCCATTGCCAGCAGAAAGCGTTGGTCGGCACTTCCGGGACCGTGTCCGCCTTGAAACGGATTCCGCATTTGGATGTGCATGAGGTGAACTCCGGCTGCTGCGGCATGGCCGGTTCGTTCGGTTACGAACACTACGACGTGAGCATGGCTATCGGCGAGCGCGTCCTATTCCCGGCGGCACAGGCCCATCAGGCGGGCCCGGTCATCGCACCGGGATTCTCCTGCCGGCATCAACTCGCCGACGCCACCGGCACGCGGGCACTGCATCCAATCGAATTGCTCGCTCAACAATTACCGCCGGATAGTGCGCCGTAAACGGCGTCACTTCTTATCCAGCACGTCCGCCTGCGGCAACTCATCGAGACTGCCGATGCCGAAGACCGACAGAAAGCGGGGCGTTGTGTGATAAGTGATCTGTTTGGGATCGTTCTCGTCCCGGTGAATGGCGATCAATTGCCGGCGGACCAATTGGCTGAGCAGCCCGCCGGCGTTTTTGCGGCCGGTCGCTTCGGCATCTTCGCGAGTCACGGGCTGTTGGTAGGCCACCAGTGCCAATATTCCCAGCGCATCCTGCGACAGTTTGACTTCCCGCGGACCGACGCCGAACACGCGGTTCCGCACTCCCGCAAACGCCTCACGCAGGGCCAGCACATACCCCCCCTCTCCCAATCGAATCTCGTACGGCCGGTTTTCCGCGGCATACGTCTGATTCAATTGGTCCGCGAGGCTCTGTACGCTGCTGCTATCGAAGCTGCCCCCTAATAACCCGGCAAGCTTCTTGGAAGTGAGCGGCTTGCCCCCCACAAAGAGGGCGGCCTCCAAAATCTGAGACGGCGAAAACAACGGCGGTTGATGTTCCGCATCCTCTGCCACGGGCGAGGGAGCAACGGATTCGTCCGGGGCGTCAGCATCGGCTTGTTCGGCGCTGACAGAGTCTGAAACGGATTCTTCCTGCGTGACTTCGTCAACCGGATCGATGCCCCAGTCGGCGTCGTCCAGCATTTCGACGGCGCGGCGGTACTGAGCGTCGATTTCCTCAGCGGAGATTCCCAGTTCGTCGTCCGAAATGTTGGTCGGGGATTCGTCCAAATTATCCACGGCGGCGGCCACTCCTTTGGCAATGGCGGGCGAATTGGTGCCGAGCGACGGCAAAATATTATCCTAAGCCCCCGCTTCGCCTCAAGACCGCGTCGCTGACGCTCCTACAAAGCGGCCACAGTCTGAGAGACTGCATCCTGCCGCGCGGGCGCCGTTCGGCCGGCAAGATCGTGTCCGGCCTTTTCCGTACGCAATTTGTCAATCGCTTCGCGGCAACGGCGGCAATTTTCCAGGTGCAAACGGACTTGCTCCGTCTCATCGGCCCCAAGCTTCCCGGCCACAAACTCGTTCGCCACGGCTGACACGTGTTTGCACGTCACGCCGTGACCTTCCCACCGGCCGATTCCGGCATTGCCCACGAGCACCAGGACAGCCAAAGCGGCGACGGTCCCGCCGACCACCATTGTTTGACGCGTCCGGCGTTTGCCGCGCAGCCCCGCCACCAACCGCCCCATTTCACCGGGCGGGCAGGAAGTCCAGTCGTGGATATTTTTTTCGTTCTCGGTCATGAGCTAGCTGATGGGACATCGTCGAAAGCGCGTCCAAAAGACGCATCGACAGGCAAATTTGGGCAACCTTCGAGGGAGTTTTACGATAAATCGCCGGTTGCGGAAAGGTCTCCCGGTATCATCGGCTATCCCAAAACGGCGATCTGTAAAATACCCCACACTAACTCGCCCGAGCAGCCAGATCTCCCTCGGTTCACACAGTTTTCCGGCGCAGACTGCTCCGGTGAGTCAACTGACGCGCAGTTGTTGCTCCAGCGTGTCCAGAACGTCCTGCACGCGCCACGTCTGCGAGGCAATCTGTATCGTAGCGGCACCGTCCACCAGCGAATGCACCCGTTTCTCCGCCGATATGACTGTACTGTGGTTGCGACCTCCGAAGTAACCTCCAATTTCGCTGTAAGCGGCCCGTGTGTGCTTGCGCGCCAGGTACATCGCCAACATCCGGGGCTGGCTGGCGGTGCGGCCCCGTTTCGGCGATTTGAGATACGCCGCATCGATGCCGAACAGATTGCAGACCGCCTCCTCCACGTCCGCCATCCGCACCACGCGAATACAATCCCGCTCCAGATCGGCCAGCACCTGCTTCGCCGCTGTCAAACCGACACGTCTGTGGGTCAGGCAATAGTACGTCTGCAGACAATTCAGCGCGCCTTCTAGTTCCCGCACGTTATTGCGGAAACGGTCCACTATGAAATTGAGCGCATCGTCGGTGAACTTTCCCGACAGCCGGCCGGCTTTGCGGAAGACGATTTCCCGCCGCGTCTCGGCACCGGGCGGTTCCATGCGGCAAACCATCCCGGACAAAAACCGCGTCTTTAGTTCGTCACTAAGTTTGGCCGACAAGCGCGGGTGTTTGTTGCCGGCGAGTACAATCTGCCGACCATGGCTGGCGAGCTGTTTAAAGGTGTGCAGGAACTCTTCCTGGATGACCCGCTTGCCTTCCAAGAAATCGATGTCGTCGACCAGCAGAATATCCACCGTGCGAAACTTGTGACGAAAACTGGGAAGCGTGTGATTCCGCAGCGCATCGGTGAAGTAATTCGCGAAAGCTTCCGAAGTCAGGTAGACCGCCTGCAAATCCCGGTTCTCGCGCCGCAGCCGGCGGTAGATTCCCTCCAACAAATGCGTCTTGCCGATTCCCACGGGACCGTGAAACAACAGCGGATTGAGATTGGCGTCGGACGAATCGCAAATTTGATTCGCGGCCGTCAGGGCCATTTCGTTACACGGTCCTTTAACGAAATCATTCAAGTCGGCAAACCGCCGTCCGCGGCGACGGCGCCCGGGCGAAGGTGGCGGTGCGGCAGGTGACTTTTTGATCTTAGGTGGTTCGTCGGCGCTGCCGCCATTGTTGAGTTGCGCGGCGGCGACTTGCGGATCAACGTCGAACCGCACTCGCACGGACGGTCCCAGCACCGGCTGCGCGGCCTCGCGCACAGCGGAGCGGTACTTCTTCTGCAGCCAATCCGCCAAAAACGGACTGGCGACACCAATCGTGACCTCGTCGTCCTGGATCGTCAGCGACGTCTTATCCCGGAACCAATTTTGATAGGCTTGGTCGCCGATTGTGGCTGACAATTCGCGCAGAATCTGCTCATCGGCCGATGCGTGCATCGGCGCGAACGCGATCGTATCGGGCTGCATCGTGCTACCCCCAAACGCGCACGTACTACGCTCCTCGCCTCCTTGGGAGGTTCCTAACGACAGCTTCCGTTGCCAGAGCCTCTATCGTGTTGCGATAGGAACGCAGTGTTGCTGCTGGATGTGAAGACTGTAACGGACAATCATGCACCATTCGATTGGCCGTCACGCATATAGAAACTTACTCGGTGAGAACGATCCTATCCAGACGGACGCCGCTGTCAAACCAAAAAGCAGTTCTTATTTTCTTGATTTCCATTTTGACTAAAAATCGGCGAAAACCACACGTGATTCTTCTCGCCGTGCCGCAAAAAAAATCGAATCGCGAACGCACGGTTGTGAAAAACTTGTCGACTGTTTTCCTGTCGACTCAACGCCGCAAAAGCAGATGCAGAGCCCGGGTCGCCACCTCGGAAAAGCCCAAGCGAGTGTAAGTTTCGCGGGCATATCGATTTCGGCGATCGACCGCTAAGAAGACCATCTCACCGTCGGTTCGCGGTAGTTGCGGCAGCGCGTTCGTCAGCATCTGCCGGCCCAGTCCCTTACCGCGAAAACCGGAGGCAACTCCCATGTAAACCAGCTCCCACGCCCGCTGATCGGGATGAGGGGACAGCAACAAAATTCCCGCGTCAACTCCATCGATTCGATACAACCGCCAGAATGCCGGAGAGAATTCTCCCGACGCTCGGTGCGCCGCCAGGGCCTGCTCTGGGGAGCGGACGCCGTCCAGTTCCGGGCAATCCAACGTCGCCTGATAGGACTGTTCCAACAGCGACACAAACCGCTTGTGGGTTGCCTCGTCGTAGCCGACAAATTCCAACGGCGGGTGCGCGTCCGGCGGCCAGGGATGATCCAATGCGCGCCCCATGAATACCACATCCGTCCAGTATTTCACGCCCTTCCGCGCCAGAATCGCCGCTCCGTCACGGTCGTCATGCTCCAGAATCGATTGGATGATGACGACTTCGGCCGCCGCCAGGTGCGAGATGGCGGCCTGCGTCAACGCGTCCGCCACGTCGTCGGCGTTGTTCTCCGTTTCCGGAGGCCAAATCGACGCGGTCGCACCCGGCTGAACGATGGTGAGCATCGCTCCCACCGCGCGATGTCCATGATGAGCCAGCAGCAGGTCGTCCAGCACCAATTCCCCGCGCCCGGCAGAACCCAACGCGGTCCGGAGTTGCTCCTCCCGCTCGTCATCGGAAACATGCTGCAACAACAATCGCAGCGCAACCTCCACGTCTTGTCCGACGGCCCGGCGAACGGTAATCATGAGGCGGCCAACCCAGTTGCGCGGGCACTGCCGACTACGCGTGCTGGGCAGATACCAAAGAGAGCGGACATTTGCGACCTTTTTTAGGGCGCGGTAACGATTGTGCGCACATCCTACGGACAAACCGGTCACCTTCGGCAGGTGCGCAAAGAAAGCGCCGCGTCAAAAAAACAGGGTGACACAACACCGCCGGCAGAATAAGTCACCCGCCGTGCGAATGCAATCGCCGTGCACGACCGCCGCGGCAAACTACATTCGGCAACAGCCCGGACCGCAGGGGGGCGCGTCGCTGGGCGGGCAAGAAGACGCGATCGGTAAACCGCCGGACGTGCGGGTAGAATGCGCTGACGGCGCGCTCAATAGTTTTTCCAGGTCACGGCCACCGCAGTGCGGGCAGTCAACCGGTTCACCGTTTCGCACCAGCGCTTCGAATTCGCGGCGGCAGGAAGAACAACTGTATTCAAATAGCGGCATAATCAGCGGCGCCCGGGAACTAAAGCTCGTTAAACCCCCCAAAACCGGCATGCTGCACGGCCGAAGGTGGCGAGCCGAACCCGTGGTGCTCCTGCCCGACCGTGCTCAAAGACCACATCCCGCCCGGAACGGGTGCTCGATTGCGGTACATCGCCGGATCGACCGTCTCGTCCAAGTTGAGTTGAAAACTCGGGTCAACAAATGACGCCGTCTCCGCATGGTTATCAAGCATCGGAGTCGAACCGACAAAAATCAACAACGCCACGCAGGCAGCCGCTAAAGTGGCCGTCGGCATCCAACTTGGGTAATCTCGCTGCGGCCGCCCCACGGTTGCCGGAAAAACTTGAGCACGCACCCGCGGCCAAAGCGATCCCCCTTTCACTTCGGTGGGGGTTTCACCCACGGCACGGAGGGCCGTCCAACTCTCGGACAATTGTTTAAGTGTTTCCCGGCAGGCGGGGCACTGGGCCGTATGTCGGCGCGCCGCAATCGCCTCGTCGACTTCCAATTCCTCACCAACCAATAAGGCCAGCTTGTGTTGAAAATCATGACAACTCATCGGTGAATTCCTCATCCCCTAAATAGCTATCGACCACATCAGGATTCAAGTTGCGCTTAACCCACAGCTTTTGAAATCGACTCCGCGCTTCCGCCAGGCGCCAGCGAATCGTGGCCTCCTTGCGGTTCTCGATGGCGGCGATTTCTGAAGTCGAAAAGTTCTCCAGATCCCGCAGAATCAGCACCGTGCGGTACTTCTCCGGAATCTGCTCTAAAACGAACTGCACCTCCTGTCGCAGGTCGATCTCCTTTCGAGGATCAGCGGTCGACGGATCGGGCGATTTGTCCGAACCGGCCTCAGAAAACAGCGAGGTCCAACCGCGCGGTTTCTTGCGACGGAGATAGTCCAATGCCAAATTGACGCCAATGCGAAACAGCCAAGGCCCAAAGCGCCGGGAGGGATCGAACTGATCCAGCCGCTCGAACGCCCGCAGAAACGTCTCCTGGGCTAAATCCCGCGCTAGCTCCGTATCGTGCACAAAACGGAGAATTACGCCGATCAGCCGCCGCTCATAGCGCGTGACCAACCCGCCGTAGGCATCGTGGTCTCCTCGGCGCACATCTTCCACTAAGCGGGCGTCACTGAGCGTGACTCCAGACTCCTCCAGACCGGCCGTGCTGGTCTCATTATTTGACATCAAAATCATGAGCAATCCACCTCACGCTGTCCACATAAGTCTACGAACGTGAGGCCATTGCCGTTGGAAAGTACGAAAGATCACCATGCCGCCGGTAATCACGAATCACCGGCGAACAACGCAACCCAATAACTGAAAGCGACTTACATCACGCCAGCCCCATCGCACCACCAATCATCTCGGCGGCCGACTGGCCAACGGCTGTCGTCACTGCTCTATTTTACACCATTGGGCCCGAAAAATGGGTAGACCTAACTTCCGTTTTTTCCGTTCGAAGCTCGTGTGGTAGTCCATGTCGTTCTCCGGCGAACGCTCTGGTGGGGTGATTTGCGGTCCAAATGCCGGGTTTTCCGCCACCAAATTGACCGCGACCTCGAAATATTCCCGCACGTCCGTCCAGAAGTGCAGCAAACCACCGGAAATCAGTATCCGCCGGGCCTGTTCCAAAAACGTCCTATCCAATACGCGACGTTTTTTGTGTCGGCGCTTCCACCAGGGGTCAGGAAAATAAACATGGACCGCCGAAACGGTCGCCGGGGCGATCCGTTCGGCCAACACGAGCTTGGCATCCCCACCGAGAAAACGGACGTTGTCCATCTCCCGCTTGGCGATCCGCCGCGCCGCGCGGCGGGCTTCCCGATAGTTGATCTCGATGCCCAGAAAGTTGACTTCGGGATGCTGTCGCCCGGCGTTGAACAAGAACAGCCCCCGCCCCGCACCAACCTCGACCTCGACCGGATTGTCGTTGCCGAAGAACTCTGTCCAGTCAAACGGCCCCTGAATATCCTCGAGTACCTGAAAATACGGCCGAAGATCAAGTTTTGGTGCAACTGCCATGGAACTCTGAAACGTCTTGTCTGCCCGGCAACGTCACTTGAGCGGCTCACGAAGCCGGTTAAGTTTCGCGCTTGATCGGCACGCCGATGATCGATCCGCTAAAGACCATCGTCCCGTTGACGATTCCCTGCACGGTGTTCACGGCCCGAATATTGGGCCGCAATTTCGTGCATTGCGCCATCAGAATCAAACGGCTGCCCGGAAAGACCGGGGCGCGGAAGCGTACCTCGTCCATGCCGCCAAATCCCAGAAAATCCCCGCCCAGCAGGTCGTATTTGCGGGCGTAAAAACCGGCCAGTTGCGCGGCCGCCTCGCACATGATGACCCCGGGCATGATGGGAAATCCGGGCATATGACCGGCGACCCAGAATTCCTCGTCGGTCACGTCCAAATAGCCTACAACGCCGTGTTTCTCACGATCGACATGCACGATCGCCGTCAAATGCTCCATTTGATTCCGCTGCGGATTGATGCGGCGAATTGCATCGAGGTCGAAAATCGGCTTGCTGAAGTCGATTTGATTCAGGTCATATAAGAACGGTGGCGGCATTCTGTCGACTCATTCTCCAAGGTTTTTTGGTGGTGGGATCGGTCAGGAGCGCGGTAGGCGGCGTTTCGTTTCCGGGCCTCAGATGGCACGTTGCGGTCGCGAAAACCGGCATCATCTCGAATCCACCCGTGACTTGCGGTAGAACCGGATTCAGTGAACCATGCCGCTATGCCATCCCGAGGACGGACTCGACTTGCCGCAACTCGACGATCAGCCGGTCCGGCTTTAGCGCGGCGTCTTTCAGGTCCTTGGGAGACGCTTCGAGACTGGCTTGATCCCCCGCATACAGTGCGGTCTTCATCCCCATCTTTTTGGCGACTCCAAGATCGCCGCGGATGCGCGAACTGATATATAAAATTTCACCGGCGGAAACCCCGGCTTTCTCAAATTGTTTGACGCTCGTCTCAAACAAGATCTTCGATGGCTTGCGAAATCCGACGCGATACGACAACGCCAGACAATTGGGGGCGAACCAGCCCTCCGGCGAGCGTAGTTTACCTTCCTGCCGTAATGCCCGCAACATTTGTATATAGCTGAAGGATTGCGCGTCCGCCAACAGCCCCTGTGTCCGGCCGGATTCCGCAATGGCGGCCAACGTCCGGCCGGTGCCCGGCCCAGCGGCGACGCCTTGCAGGCACGCGTGAAAAAAGAACGCCACCTTCTCGCAGAAGTCATCCAGGCTGCCGTAAAACGACGCGTCAAACTCATAGTTCTTTTGCTGTAGACGGGATATCATCATCCGCCACACGTCGGTGCTGTTGATCTCCGGCGCCTGCCCCCGTTTGCCCGTCCCGCTCATCGCGAACCGGTCAACGGTCTCGTCATATTTGTGCAGAAAATACTCCCAGGGTGCGCCGGGTTTACGGCTCATCGAGTTCCACATGTTGAACTCCTTGATTGTCTTGTCCAAGGCAATCTGCATGGGGAGTTGCTGTGGATGACGATGCAGCAATTGTCCGTGCGATATAGTCAACAACGTGCCGTACAGATTCCAGACCACGCCGCGAATTTTCGGCAAAGGCTTGATATAGGGTGCTGCTTTGGCGGGCACCGCTTCGGGAGCTGCCGGCCACAGCAGATCGCGACCTTCCAGCCAATCGGCGTACTCTTGTAGGGATTTGGGCATGTCGTCGGTGGAAAAGGAAAAAATCGCGGATTTGGTCGAGTGGACTGTGAGTATACAGCCCCGCCGTCGATCACTCCAATGCCCATCGGCCATGACTTCGAGCCGCCGATTGCCAAAATCTCGAAGGGCCGCTTGACGACTTACAAAAGTACGCTATAATCGCGTTCATCTGTACGTTGCGAGAAACGGGGAGCGGTGAAGATGGGAAAACGACAACCGGCCTCCAAAGCCGAATTGGAGATTGCGCGGATTGTCTGGGACTTGGGCAGCGCCACGGTGCGGCAGGTGTTCGAGCAGGTCGACCCGGCGCGGGAACTCGATTTCAAGACGGTCCAGACCTATTTGCGGCGGTTGGAAGCCAAAGGATACCTCACCACACGCCAAGCGGGGCGCAGCAAGGTCTATTCGCCCAAGGTCCGCCCCGGTCAAGTGATTCGTGAGACAGTCGACGATTTTCTCCAGCGACTTTTTGACGGAGCGACGTTGCCGTTGGTGCAGCATCTGATTTCTGAACGCGATATTTCGGCCGACGAAATCCGCGAACTCCGCGAAATGCTCGATCGCTGGGAGCAGGAACATGGCGACGCTGACGGCAAGTGAACTTTTGCAGGCCCTGTGGTGTCAGACGTGGCAACTGACGTTGCTAATTCTCGTTGTGGCCGCCGCCGCCGCGCTCGCCCGGCGGCGGCCGCAGCTTGTTTATCTGCTGTGGATGCTGGTGGCGGCAGGGACAACGCATCAGTTACCGGCATGACGTCGCTGTTGCGCTAGCCATGATTCGATTTGCTCATGCACGTCCTCAGTCTGGCGCACGACGAGCAGGTCCTGGAATTTGGCGATGGAACCCGGGCCGCTGATTCCTTCCCAAGAACCTTCCCAAGAGCGGGGACTGACGTTGTCGACGATTTGATCCACCAGTTTCTCCATGCGGTCGGCGGTCTTCAGTGCCTCAAGCTCTGCCGGACTCACCTTTCGCCGTTCCAACGGCACACGGCCGAGACCTCCCGACCCGATTTGGAAGAAGCCCTGGCCGCCGAATCCGCTCCCTTGCCGATTCTCCCGGCGGATGTCGTGAGCGTCGAACTCTCGTGCGTCAGCGTCAACTTCGGGGGTGTCCGATTCGACGAGATCGACCACGTCGTAAACCCGTATTGTTAGGATTTCTTCGGCCACCCTCGCTGTGGTGATGCGAAGTTGCTCGTTGTCGTAAACTGCCGTCATATGCAACGGCTTAAGAATTGTTTTCAAACATGATTTCAACGTGTCGCCGGTTATCTTTGCACTGACCGCGGTATCGGGACTGATCCCTTCGTCATACAGCGCCACCGCGTCAAGCCAGATTGGGATATCGTGC
>CALFYU010000324.1 GCA_937952455.1 uncultured Planctomycetaceae bacterium | reverse complement strand
GACCCAGCGTCGAAATCCCGGTAAGTCGAACGCATCGCTCGGAATCCGAACTTGTTCTTCAAATGAGATATAGGCGGTCGACATAACAACGCTCCAACACCGAAACTCGAATGACGGTCACAGTCCTATTATATCGCTGTGTGCCGCCACCTCCAAATCCTATTCCCCGTCAAACAAAGCCCGCACCGACTCGGCCATGATCTCCACAATCCGGTCTAAGATCTCGCGGCTGGAAATTACCGGCGGGGCGATGCAGAACACGTCGCCCCGCAACCGACTGAACAGCCCTCGTTTTTGCGTTTCGATGTGCAGGCGGGCTCCCATGTTTTCCTCGGCGGGGAATTCTTCCTTCGGCGCCTTGTCGCGAACCAGTTCGATCGCCGTCATGAGTCCTTTGCCCCGCACGTCGCCAATGTGCGGATGATCGGCAAGCGCCGACCGCAAGTTTTCCAGCAGATAGGCCCCCTTCTCTCCCGCTTGGGCGGGGAAGTCTTCCGTTTCGATGATCTCCAAATTCCGCAGTGCCACGGCACAGCCGACCGGGTGGGCGCTGTAGGTGAAGGCGTGCATCCAGACCGCGTCGCCCGAGTCGAGTGTCTCGGCGACCTGTTCGCTGACGCCAATCCCCCCCAGTGGGAAATACCCCGAGGTGATCGCCTTGGCAAACAGCATCATGTCCGGCTGCACGCCCCAATGCTGGAGGCCGAACATTTTGCCGGTGCGGCCGAAGCCGGTGATCACTTCATCTGAGACGAGCAGCACGTCGTACTTGTCGCAGATTTCCCGAATCCGCGGCCAGTAGTCATCCTGCGGCACAATCACGCCGCCGGCGCCCTGCACCGGTTCGCCGAGAAACATCCCCACGGTTTCCGGCCCCTCGCGGAGAATGGCCTGTTCCAATTCGTTCGCGGCAGCGACACCCTGACTGACGCCGGCGGGGGCCTCGTAGCGGTAGGGATACGGTGAGGGGATGTGTAAGAACCCCGGTACCCGCGGTTCGAACATCGGCCAATAGCCGGAGATGCCGGTGGCGCTCATTGACGCCAGCGTGACGCCGTGGTAGCCCCATTGGCGGGAGATGACCTTCGTCTTCTCCGGTTTGCCCCGCAACCGCCAATAGTAGCGGGCCGTCTTGAAAGACGTGTCGCTCGATTCTCCTCCGCCGGAGGTGAAGAAGAAGCGGGTGATATTCGGATACGTCAATTCATTGACCTTTTCGGCCAATTCGATTGCCGGACGGTTCGTGCTCCCCGCATAGCCGGAGACGTAGGGGAGCGTTTGCATCTGCGCGGCGGCGGCCTCGACCAGTTCCCTGCGGCCGTGCCCGGCGACGACGTTCCACAGCCCGGACAGCCCATCAATGTATTCCTTGCCGTCGATGTCGGTCAGGATCGCCCCCTCCCCCTTGACCCACACGTGCCCGTGAGCCGCGTGCAGCTGGGGATTGTGCAGCGGATGAATCAAATGGGCCTGGTCGCGGGCGAGATAGTCTTGTCGCGTCTCGGTGGGCATGGTCGGTCCTTGTCGCTGTCCGATTCCTGGTAGTCGATCACGTAAACGGCTGCCGGGAAAAATAGGCCTCGGCGCCGGTTCAATAGTAACAGCGGTGCGGCTGGGTGAGTAGCAACTTCCGCCGCGACGTGACTATAATCGCTGCGGTGCTCCGCCGCCCGCGCTTGGGGCGGGTGGAGCGAGTTTCCCCCAGTTTCCTTCGATGCCGTGCCGCAGATTTCGGCCGTGGCAGCAGCTTTTTACAGCAGGTAACAGACAGTGGCACGCGAGAAAGTGATTTTGGCCTACAGCGGCGGTTTGGACACCTCCGTGGCGGTAAAGTGGATCAACGAAACGTACAACATGGACGTGATCACGTTCACCTGCGACTTGGGCCAGGGCCGCGAGTTGGAGGCCATCAAGGAAAAAGCGATCAAGACCGGCGCCGTCGACGCAATCATCGAAGACGCCCGGAACATGTTTGTCGATAACTTCGTCTGGCCCTCGCTGATGGCGGGCACGATGTACGAGGGGAAATATCCGCTGGCGACCGCCTTGGGACGTCCGCTGATCGCGTGGCGGATGGTCGAAGCCGCCAAGGAACACGGCGCGACGGCCGTCGCCCACGGCTGCACCGGCAAGGGGAACGACCAGGTCCGCTTCGACGTATCCGTGCAAACACTCGCGCCGCACCTGAAGGTCATCGCCCCGGTCCGCGAGTGGAAATGGACGCGCACCGAAGAGTTGGAGTTTGCCCGCAAACACGGCATTGAAGTCGACGCCACCAAACAGAGCATCTACAGCGTCGACCAAAACCTGTGGGGCCGCAGCGTCGAAGCGGGGATCTTGGAGAACCCCTGGATCGCGCCGCCGGCCGATGCCTATAAATGGACGGCCGATCCCCTGACCGCGCCGGACGAGCCGGTGGAACTGACGATCGAATTCGACCAGGGACGCCCCACGCACCTCGACGGCGAGCCGCTGGATGCGGTGCCGCTGATCGAGAAACTCAACGAAGTCGGCGGCGCCAATGGCGTCGGCCGCATCGACCACGTCGAGAACCGTTTGGTGGGTATCAAGAGCCGCGAAATCTACGAAGCTCCCGCTGCCGTGATCTTGCACCGCGCGCATAAGGAACTCGAATTCCTCACACTCAGCCGGCAAGCGCAGCGGTTCAATACGTACGTGTCGCAAACCTGTGCCGACATTATTTATGACGGGCTGTGGTTCAGCGCGTTTCATAAGGCGCTGATGGCCTACGTCTCCGAAACACAGCGGTTCGTCAGCGGCCACGTCCGCGTGCAGTTGCACAAAGGAAACATCACCGTTACCGGCATGAAGAGCGACTACAGCTTGTACTCCGAAGAGTTGGCGACGTACGAAGAGGGGGACAAGTTCCCGCACGAGACGGCAGTCGGTTTCATTAAGATTCACGGCCTGAGCCAGCAGACCCAAGCGCGGCAGCAATTGCTCAAAGAAGAACCGAGCATGCGGCCGGCGCGAATCATGCCCTCCTCAGATAATAGTTAGCGACGACTTTAAAAAGGCAAGACGGAGAACCAGTGCCGGGACGGACGTTAGCCATCGGCGATATCCATGGGTGTGATCGCGCGCTCGATACGTTGCTCGCCGAGGTCAACGTGCAGGCGGAGGATACCGTTGTCGTGCTGGGGGACGTCGTCGACCGCGGTCCGGGAACGATGCAGGTCATCGACCGTTTGTTGGAATTGCGGCAGCAATGCCAACTGTATTTCATCATGGGCAACCACGAAGAGATGCTGCTCAATGCCATGGCGGGGGGCGAATGGCAGGAAGCCTGGATGAAGCACGGCGGCCGCCAGGCGCTCGACTCCTACGGCGGCGGATTTGAAGACATCCCCGAAGAGCATTACGAGTTCATGCGCGACGGACTGGATTACCTCGACACGCCGCGGAACATCTTCGTCCACGCCAATCTGCACCCCGGCATTCCGCTGGAGAGACAGCCGCCGTATGCCCTGCGTTGGGAACGCCTGACCGCATTGGAACCCCCCTGGCCCACCGGCCAACGCGTGATTTGCGGACACACCCCGCAAATGAATGGCGACCCGCTGGTCTTCCCCGGCTGGATCGGCATCGACACGATGGCCTACGCCGACCACGGCTGGCTAACCTGTCTGGACACGGGGACCGATGTGATTTATCAAGCGAATCAATTGGGGCAATCGCGGGTGGGGTATCCGGGGCCGCAGTAGTGACTAGCTTGGGCCGCTGACTCGCTGTGTGGCGTCTGGAGGATTTTTTCGCTGGGTAGTCCGTCAAAATCGCCGGAGAATGGCTGATGGCTGTCTGGGATACGTGGGTACGTGATTGGCAAAGAACCTGTGATTGCGTCGTGAATCGTGGAGGAACGCTCAAAAAGTTCCAAGTCGATCCTCCTGCACCACTATCGCGGATTAAGGAAGTTGAGGAACGAATTGGATTTCCAATTCCATCAAGCTTTCGTGAGGTGTTACTGAACTTCTCTCAGCGGGTCGACGTGATTGCCCGATCACCGGACAATGCTTCCTGTAGTGGGCCGTTACAGGACGTGTTTGCTGTGTCGGTGATGTGGGATATCGAAAGTCTCCCAATCTTCGAATCGGAACGGAAAGAATTGATCGACGGGACCAAAGACGACACGCTCTTTGACCCGTGGCGAAATGTTCTGATAGTCGAAAAGAGTAGCGGAGGTGACGATATAGCGATAAATCTGCAGACTTTGACAAAGGAAGAAATTGTCCTTTTAAGCCTAAAACATGACGAGACACATGGGTGCAAACTGGGGGCCGACTTTCAAGTGTTTGTTGATCAAATGACGGATATTGGCATTCCTTTATGGGATTCCTATGGAATTCGCCCCTTTCTCGACAAAAAAGGCCGTTACCTTGATCCTGAATGTGGCAATGCTAAGGCGTGGAGAGAGTGGCTGGGCTACAGCCGTATGTAGTTGAAGCAATCATCACGGGGTGGCCCCGAAAGAATCTTTCGGGGCCACCCTGGGGGTTACGATTCGGCTGCCATTGATACGTAACCTCAACACCACCCCGCATCGCCCACGCGCTCAATCGCATTCAGCGGCCACAGCGGGCGGGTCACGTTGTGGAAATTCAGCCGCCCCCAATTCGGCATCGCGCAGCCGGGGCAGTCGGCCAGTAGCGTGCCGGCGACGAAGGAGTCGTAGTCGGCGCGGAAGCCGGCCGGGGATTTGGCGACGACAATGCCGCAGCTCCGCGGGTCGAGGCCGGCTGCTTCGTACAGCAGCGGGGAACTTCCCGGGCCGTTTTTCTCTGTGAACAGCACCGTCACGTCGCCGGAGCGGACGACCGCGCCTCGGCCCATGTGGATCGGCAGCTTTTTGCCGATGTGGCCGTCGAGCACGAAATTCCCGTCCATCAGATCCTCGACCGTGCCGCGGAATGCAATCGTGTCGGAGTATGCCGGGGCAAAACGGCCGCCGACAAAGCCGTGACACGGCCCGCCGATGCCGGCCTGTGTCGCCGTGGCGACCGCTTCGGGATCGACGAGAAACGTCAGTGCACCGTGCGGAATCGGTTGTTGCGCGAGGAATTCCCGCAACAGATGCGTCGAATCCCCCGGTGCGCCGCTATTGGTCGCATCCGCACCGTCACCAATGACGATGGGGTGCCCAGGGTGCGCCAGTGCCCGCGCGACCACCTCGGTGGGCGGAAAGCGCTCGATATCAGCCATCGGTTTTCGAAGGTCCCAGCATTGTGCGGCTAGGTCATCCACAATCTGCTGCGCATCGCGCCGCCCCGTTGTGGAGATGACCACCGACCAGCCCAACTGCGGACAGTCGAACCAGGGCATCGCCATGTAGATGCCGGCGGTGAGGACGTCGGGTTCCTTTTCCAATGCTTCAAGCTGCCGATAGAGCACCGCCGGCGGACCGGTGAATGTGTTGTGGCTTTCGGCGTCGACAATCATCGGCAGTTTGCGGAAGATCGTCGTCGGCCGCGCACCATGTTCCAGCATCCACCGCAACCCGGCAACGGCGCGTTGCCCGGTTTCAAATGAATCGAGGTGCGGACAGGCGTGATACCCGACGAGCAAGTCTGCGCAGTCGATCATCTGCTCGGTCACGTTGGCGTGCAGGTCAAGCGTGCCGATCACCGGAACGCTCGGACCGACTGCGGCGCGGACCTGGGCCAACAGCGCGCCGGTCAGATCGTGTTCGTCATCAGCCGCCATCGCCCCGTGTAGCGCCAGCAACACACCGTCGACAGGTCCCAGCGCATCCAATTGCTCGGCGAATGCGGCCCGGATCCACTCATGCGTCGCCAGATCAACTCGGCCCCACGGCCAGCAGGCGCAGCGGACCAACCCCGCGAACTCGACGCCGGCATCCCAATCGCGGCAGGCGGAGACGAAGCCGCCCAATTCACCGGTTTCGCCGTACCTGGCGACGATCTCATCGCCGACGGCGATCCCCCAGTTCTCGAAATCGCTCCGCGTGGTCGGGTTGCGATTGAAGGTATTCGTCTCTTGCCACAACTGCCCCAGCGCAATCCGCATTGAATTGTCCCTGTAAGAATAATGAAGAGCGGCATACGTCATTGGCACTGGCGGACAAGCCGCCAGTGGCACCCTCACTTGGCCGGCTTCCTCAAGCCTCACGCCTCAAGCCTGTCACCTAAAACTCCGGTGGCAGCGCGCTGGCCTCGCTGAGATTCTCGCCGACCGAGAGCAGCCAGCGTTCGCCGCGGGCTTCGAGAATTACGTCGGTTACGTGAATTTCTGCGACGGTTCCGGTGAACTGTCCGACGTCCAACGTCTCCCCCTGCTTCAGTTTGATCACGCGGTTCTCGGACTCCAGCGTAAACCAGGCTTCCGTCGCGCCTTGGTCGGTCACGGCGGTCAGCCGTGTGAAATTCGCCGGATCCGCCTCGCCGCCAATTCCAAAGATATTCCGCCGCACGATCGGGAAGTAGTGGGAAAGTTCCTTATCCAGGTATTCTTCGGCAACGGCGGTGGAGAGACCTTGTTGATTTGCCGAATTGGTCATCGCCAAGGCCTCAATGGAAATCGACAGGTCCAAAAGTCCGGCGCTGCGCAGCGGGGTGATGCCGATCGATTGGATCTGGTGCAGGTGGTCCGCCCGATAGAATTCGTACAAAAAGGCGGTCAGTTGCTGCAGCGTGCCGCGAGCGCGGACGGAAAACGTTAGCGAATGGTAGATGCCGTTTCGCAGGACGGGGGTGCCGGAGTCAAAACTGGGGGTCGTTAGTCCGCAGCGCTCGACGACGTCGACCAGCCATTCCTGATAGACCGTACGTGCCGTACTGGGATCCTTGGGCAGCGACCGTTCTTCCCAGGCCTCAATTTGTCGGCTGGTTTTTTTGGCGCGGTTCAGCGCCTTTTGGGCCTTCATGCGATCGCCTTCGAGCTTTTCGATGCGGCTTTGCTGCGCCGCGAACGGCTCATCGATCAGCGATTGTTTGACCTTTTCGCCGCCCAGATAAACCACGATCAAGCCCAACAGGCCGTAGAGCACCAATTGCCGAGTTTGCATTATTTGTTCTCCTCGGCAGGAGTCCGGCCGTTAGACTTGGATTCGGGCTTTGGCTTATCCGCCGATGACTTGGCGGCTTTTGATTTCGGTTTTGTTTGGGAATCCTTGGCGGCGGGTTTTTTCTCTTCGTCAGGTTTCGCGGCCGGCTTGGATTTCTTGTCGCTCTTACTGTCGGCGGCGTCTTCGTCCTCTTCGACGTCCGGCTTGGCCGGCGTGATATTGAGCTTGGTCTCAAATTGCCACGTATAGCCGTTTTCTTGCATGCGCTCCTGCACGCGGGGCGTTTGAATGTCGTGCGTGTCGTCGCGGAGGTCGAGTTCCATCCGCGTGACGACCGCCGGGTCGCGGGCCAGGCCGTTGAAAGAAATCGTGCCACCGCGCGACGACGAAAGCGCCATCCGCAACACCATTGCGTCCCGCGGCGGCGGAAAACGTGCGGAGAAGGTTTCCAACTCATCCAACCAATTCACGCCGCCCGCTTCCCACTTGGAAATCGCCCCGGCGATCGCCGCCTGTTTCTTGATCGTTTTGTCGCTCGCCTTGGCCTCCTTGATCTCCTGCTCTAGCTCGGCGATCGTGTCCTGATTTTCTTGATACTCTTCGTACATTGGATAGAGGAAGTAGCCTGCCGCCATAAGAGCAAAACCACCGACGAGCGCCGCGATGCGTTTGCGATCGGGCGGCTTGGGGGGCTTGCGGGGATTCAGAAAATCGAACGCCGGAGCATCTCCTTGCGACTCGGTCCGCAGCATCCCCAACAGCGCCGCATAACTTCCCGATCGATCCGGGATCATCTCCCGCTCGACACCCAGCGACGCGAATACGTCGAACACGCTAACGTCCACTGTCGCGGTGTGATTGTCAGCGGAAAATTCTCTGCGGACGACCTCCAGTATCTCGGCCAGTTCCGTCTCGCGTCCCAACAAGTAGACGGCATCGACGCTGTTTTCGCCGCTGCCGTGCGGCGCGACCATCATCGTGCGGCGGATTTCCTGCATTAACCGGCCAGCATCCGCCGCATCGGCATCCCCCGGCGGAACCCGTACGGTCCGCGAAAATACCACGTTTCCGCCGTCGACAACCGTGAGGTCGACGTCTTCGCCGACGCGATTGACCAACAGAGACCGCTGTGCGGAGCCGGGCGGCAGTAGCGCAGCGGTGGCATAGGGGCGGAGCGTCATCCGCTGCGGTGATAATTTGGCCGCCGTGCAGGCCTGTTTGATCCGGCTCAATGTCTCAGCCGTGATGGCGGCGGCGGTGACCTTTGTCGCTTCGCCGGTCGCATCGGGCGAAACTACGAAATCGACGGTGGACTCATCGGTGATCGCGGGCGATTCACGAATGGCGAGGTTGCGGACGATCTCCGGCAGTTCTGACGCCGGGACCGGCGGGACAGAGAAGTCCAACAGCTCTACCTGTGCGCGGCTGACGGCGACGAGCGGAGTCGCGCGGCCGACCTTGGCCGAAGACAACCCGCTGCGGATCGCGCCGCCGAGCTTGTCGGCGTCGGCGAATTCTGCGTCGGACAAATCGGCGAGCGAAATGGCGCCGGCCGATTCGATCGACAGCTTGTCGCCGCTGCCGCCGGCAATGACGTAGCGGGCTTCGTAGCGGGTCCAGTCCAAGGCCAACAGGCGCGGCATGGGGAGTGGTCTCCGGTCGTATCAGCCGTCCGTGTGGGGGTGTCTATAGGATTCGCCGCGGAGTGCGGAGATCACATGGAATGCGCAATCGAATTGTCACGACAACAGTGTCGGTCTGGCCAAAGGCCGAGACGTCGATCGCAACGAAACGCGCCGCTTACTCCGGGTTGCCAAAGTCGCCGGCGGATGTTGTGGGTAGGTCTTCCAACTGCTCGCCGCGAAGGATCTCCAAATCGAATCCGCGCCCCAGCAGCCGAAGGTCTTTATAGTATACCTGACGCGGAACCGTGCCGGTAGCATCAATCACCACTTCGGCGCGGGCGGCGGGGGTTCCGCTGTCGAAATAACCGACGGTTTGGGCGCGGTAGACGTCCCCCCCGCACGTCACGTAAGGCATCAATTGCCGCATCGTGTCGAGGCTCACGAGATTCTGCGCCAGCAACCACGTGGGATGCCGCCGGCTGGCGTCCTCGGTTCCGCCCGCCAGACCCCGTCCGGCCAAAATCTGCTCCACCGCCGAATCGGGCATGCCGGGCACGGCGGCGATCACTTCGCGTGGAGCGGAATTGATGTCAATCCGCCCCCGCAAGACGGGCGACTTGTCGGTCGTCACGTGGTCGAGCAGTTTCGAAAAGTGAATGTTCAAGACATCCGGGGATTCGGTAAACGGACTTTGATAAACCTCCGCCGATCCGGAAGACTTGGGGACCGACACGCGGGCACCGACCAGGTCCAACAGGCTGCCGATCTTGTACTTTGCCGGTGCATTGAGATCGAGCGGCAAGGTGGCATCGGCGCGTCCGGCGTCTTCACCGGTATAAGGGCCGTATTGTCGATAGGCGAGGATGAACCGCACCCAGGAGTCGTTGAGCTGTCCCGACAGTTCTTGATAAAGCGCACGCAGGTCGGACTGGTTCACATCAATTCGGGGTGTTCCATCGGGGCGCAGATTCCGGCGGGCGCTATATAACGTCAAATAGGCGGCCCAGGGGAGCCGACCCGATTGGGCGGCAAATCCCATTCCGCCGCCGACCGACTGCGACTCGTCGTCCTCCTGAAGATAATTTTGGTTTGTGTCACCGCCAAACAGCATTTCACGAGTCACCCCTTTGACTAGCAGCAACTCTTCCAGCGATTCGACCGGGCCGTTACGTGGTTCGAGCGGCGGCGTCAGGCTTGCGTAGTAATCCTGTTCGGCTCCATTGGGGCGCTGCGCCGAGTCGGCATCGAGCCAGTCTAAAATCGCGTCGGCAACGCTAGCCGTCATATCAGGCAATTGCATCAGCGCTTTTCGTCCAGAATCGGGGACCGCTTGCTCCCAGGCCGACAGCGCCGCGAGGTCGATCTTCGCGGATTCATTTTCCGCGCCGTACCGTATGCCGATGTACTGACCCTCTTCGATCCGTGGAGCGAGCACACTAAACCGCACAACTGCATTGGTTCCCGGTTCGGCGAACAGAAGTTGCCCTTGGAAAAGATCGGGATTGTCGAACAGGCCCCCCATCGCTTCGCGGCCTTCGTCGTTTTGCGCGAGGACCGATTTGAGCAGTTCGGTTCCCGATGCGGCTGCGTTGTCGACGTGGATTTCATCGACGTTTAGGTGCGCGGCCTTGTTTTCGGTGTACATCACCGCCACGAAGCCGAATCCGGCCAAGCTGATCATCACCAAGACGATCGTGACCACAATCAGGATCATCCCCCGCCGCTCAGTTGGCGGGCATTTCAATCTCCGGAGACGTCTCATGGCGCCCCTCCGGTGAACATCGAAGAGTCGGTCGCGGGCAGTCCGAAACTCGAAGGCGGCGTTCCCACCGCACCGCACGGCAGGTGAATCAAAAAACGGTGCCGCGGCTTATGGCTTTCCGCGGCCGTGGTGAATGTGGAACCGACTTCGTTGTCCAATACGACTTCATCGACGTCGCTGGAATCGGACTCCTCGAAATCGGCAACCGTATCCGATTCGTCATCCTCGCCGGCGTCACGATCGTCCGTGTCTTCGAATTCAATCACGACCTCCACGGCTGAGGGGAGCGCCCGTCTTTGCAGACTGTCCCAGGAACTTTGCCAACGCCCGTCGCCGAAGTAGCGAATTTGTAAGTCAATGACTTCGGGCACCCAAGTCGTCGATTCGTCGGCGATCAACTCTTCGGTCTCTTCGGCCGCCGGGGTTTGGGCGTTGCCGAATTCCGACGGATCCGCAAAGGTTTGGTCGGAGAGGACGGTCTGCCAATCCAATTCCCGGCGGATAAGCCCGGGAGGCGGCTCGTGGTCCAGCGGCGTACGTTCGCGCGATTCAGTGAATGTATAGAGCACGGTTTTCAACTCCGGCGCCAGGCCGCTCGTCGTTTCGCTGAAATCGACCGGTGCGTCGTCGGCGGCGGGCAGCGCGAACGATTCGGTGGGGACCTGCAGCGTGACGATGGCCAATGATTGCGAAGTCCCCACGATGCCGTAGCGGGGCAGCGGCGACGCCTCGGACGATGAAATGATCAACGGCGCAGTCGCCGCGGCGGTCGTGCCGTCACCGAACGATTCTGCGGGAGCCGAAACTGCTGCGAACGTCGATTGCGCGGTGGACTCGGCGGGGCTTTCAGAGATTTGAATGGCTCCGCGCAGGTCATCGCTGAATTGCTGTTTCAGTGCCCGCAATAGTTGCGCACGCTCGGTCCGCGCCGGGCCTGATTCGAAGAGCCGGATGTAAGTGCCGAACAGGCTCCACAGCCCGACCATCAGCACCGCTGAGAGGATCGTGACCAGCAACACCTCCATCAGCGTAAACCCGATGCGATTGTTGTCGCGACAGATCGCTGGGCGATCGAGGAGAGGCAACCGTGTCATGGTGCGAAGGCCCCCTCGGAAAATGAGTCTGCGGGCGCCGCGGTACCAACGGACTGGCCCCCCGTGGCATCAGTATCGAGGATCCACCGCACGAGCGTGACGGAGACCTCTTTCTTATTATCCATAACGGGCGCCGAGGCGGGATTTGCGAATTCCTCGGGGGCACGGGTGACCGTAACCGACAGCGCGATCACGCCTGGCTGCTCCAACGGAAGCAATTCCTGCGTCACCATCCAGTCGGGAGCCTCTTCGAGCGGCTCCTCTTCGACCGGTTCGGCCGGGAGAATGCCGGCGACGATTTCCGTGACCCGGGCTTCGCACAGCAATTGCGCCTTGGCCAGGTCTTCGGCGTCGCGGGCGTGTTTGGCGCCGATGGCCGCCAAACGTCCCAGCACGACGACGCCTCCCAGCAGGATGCTCATCGCGAGGATGACTTCCATCAAAGAAAATCCCTCGCGGCGAACGTCCGTCATTTTTCGACCTCAACCTTTTTCACGTCGCCGACCGTAGCGGAGCCGGTTAAGCCTCTGAGCGTCACCACGATGCGATGCCCGTCTTCATTGTGCAACGTCAGTTGGGCGTCGGATGTCCGGCCGTTGGGGAAAAACACGATGGGAGCCGACCAATCTGCGTCGTCGGATCCGGGCAAATTGATCTCACGTTCAACCGTCGCCGGTTCTTTGAATTCGGCAACGGCCAGACCGTCCGCATCTCCATCACATTTGGCGCTGAACACGACGCCCTCCGGCAATTCCAACTCGAAAACGGGCAGTTCTTCCGCATCGTCATTGTCAGCGGTATCCATTTTGACATCTTGCACGGGCGTAAAGCCCGCCTCGTCCTCGTGGACCGCCGACAGCGGAGCGCCTGCGAAATGCCCGCTTACGATATGGTAGCGGAACTGGTACGGCACGCCTTGTTCAATCGCGGTGAGGCGCGCTTTGGCCAATTCCGAGCGGACCTCTTTCGCTCCGCTGCGCAAATGGCTCTTGCCCAGTCCGCCGCTGATCGCCGGCCACCCCGATCCTACCAGGGAAACCAGGATTGCCAAAACAACCAACATTTCCTGAAGTGTCGTGCCTCGACGACCGTGAACGCTCGGTACTTCTCGTGCTGCCAACATTATTAATTTTCCTACTTAAATCAAAGTCAGTCGGTCCCTGAAAAATTCGTTTCCGCAACCAACAGGGAGCTACTCACCGGAAGCGACTTCGGTACTCTCTTCGCCTTCTTCTTTCGTCCAATTGGTGATGTCGTCTTCGGTGTTATCTTCTTTGTCCGGGCCGAGCGACCAAATGTCGGGGAAATCGCCCTTACCATGCTCGGGAGGATACTGGTACTGATAATCGCTACCCCACGGATCTTTAGGAATTTCCGATTTACTGATGTAAGGTCCGTCCCAGTTCGATTCACTCTCTTCGTCGGATGGAGCTTCGACCAGGGCTGCCAGACCTTCCTCGGTAGTTGGGTAAGTGCGGGTATCCAGGTTGAATTGCTCCAACGATCCGCGGAACATTCCGATTTGGGTTTTCGTGCTGCTGATGTCGGCTTTTTCGCGGCTGCCCAGAATCCTCGGGCCGACCATCGACATCAGCAGAACCAGGATGGCTAGCACGACCAACATTTCGATCAGCGTGAAACCACCGCGCTGTTGCGGGCTTTTTCGTGTCCGTTGCATGGTATTTTGCTCCCTTGAACTAAAAACTGTTGTTTACGGTTATTTCCATCACTTCCGGCGCGGTTCTCCGCGCCGTCACTTACATCGTGGCACTCATGTCAAACACCGGCAGCAACAGGGCCACCAGCACAAACAGAATGACGGTTCCCATCACCATCAGCATGGTCGGCTCGACCAGCCGCACCATGATGTCGATCTGACGTCCGATCTTGCGGTCAATGCCGTCTGCGACGTTGATCAACACGTTCTCCAGATTGTTTGATTCCTCGGCGATATTGATCATGGCCATCACCGGTTTGGGAATCAGCCCGCACTCGCCCAGCGGCTTGGAGAGCGTATCCCCTGACGAGATGTTTTCGGCCGAGGCTTTGATCGCGCCGGCCAACACCAGGTTTCCCGTCGAATCCTGGCTGATCTCCAAGGCCCGCAGCAGCGGCACGCCGTTTCGCAATAGCGTCCCCAACACGCGGCAGAACCGCGACACGGCTGATCCCAAGAAAATGCTACCCGCTACGGGAAGTTTCAGTTTCCAACGATCCACAAACAGCCGCCCGGCGGGCTTGGCCATCTGCTTTTTGACATACATTCCCAGGCCAACCAGCCCGGCGATCAGAAAGATCCCCCAACGGCCCAAAAAATCGCTCAGGCCAAGGAGCACAATCGTTGGCGTGGGGAGTCCTCCCTGGCTTTCCAATTGCTTGAATAACTCGGCAAATTTGGGGACGAAGAACACGATCAACACGACCGTGACCACAAAACCAGCTACGGCCAAAAACGCCGGATAAGCCATCGCCCCTTTGACGCGGCTCTTCATCTCTTCCTGCAATTCCAAAAAGTCGGCAGTTCTTTTCAGCGCGTCTTCCAGGAAAGCCCCTTCAGAACCGGCGCGGACCATGCTCACGGTCAATTCGCCGAACACGTCCGGATGCCGGGCAAAGGCTTCATCGAGCGGGGTTCCTTCAACGACCTGATCGTGAATATCGGTGAGGACTTCCTTCATCCGCTCGTGGGCACACTGTTCGGACAACAGCTTCAGCGAGCCTAACAGCGGTACGCCGTTCTCCAGCAGGTCGGATAACTGCGTCAGCGTCGAGGCCAAGACTTCCGCCTTGATGCCTCGTCCGAGCGCAAGTTTGAACTGAAACGCCGGTCTGGATTTCTCCGCGCTGTCTACACGGATCGGAAACAACGCCCGCTCGGCGAGCGCATTGAGCGCTTCGCGGCGGTTCCCGGCGGTGATGGAACCCACCACGTCTTCGCCGGTCATGTTTCGGGCTGTGTAGGCAAACTCGGGCATTGTTATTCGATATTCAGAAATCAGCGTTCAATGTTTTTGTTGCGTGTCTTATTCAAATCCGCTTAGTCTTCCTTACTCACGCGGAGGACTTCATCGACCGAAGTCCGCCCCTCGAGGACTTTTTTCCAACCGTTATTTCGCAGCGACTGCATGCCGGCATTGATGGCCGCTTTTTTGATGATCGTGGAGGACATCCGCTCGGTGGCGAGCTGGCGGATTTCATCGTTGGTCCGCAGCAATTCATACAGGCCGACCCGACCGGAATAGCCAGCGTTGCGGCAGGCGCGGCAGCCGACCGGACGGAAAATCTCGATGCCTTGTTCCCGCATAGCTTCGTACGGAAAGTCGTCGGGCAATTCGTCCCGCTTCGGCTCGTAAACCTCACGGCATTCGCGGCAGAGCGTACGCACCAGACGTTGAGCCATGACTCCTTCGACGGTGCTGCTGACCAGAAATGGTTCGACGCCCATGTCGACCAGCCGCATAAAGGCGCCGGCGGCGTCGTTGGTGTGCAGCGTGCTGAACACCAGGTGGCCGGTCAGCGAGGCTTGAATAGCGTTCTCGGCCGTTTCTTGGTCCCGAATTTCGCCGACGAGCACCACGTCGGGATCGTGCCGCAAAATCGCCCGCAGGCTGGCGGCAAACGTCAGTCCGACCTTGTGATGCACCTGAATTTGGTTGATCCCGTCGAGTTGATATTCGATGGGGTCCTCGGTCGTGATGATCTTGTTTTCTTCGTTTTTGATCTCGTTGAGTGCGCTGTACAGGGTGGTCGTTTTTCCCGAACCGGTTGGTCCGGTAACGAGAATGATGCCGTGCGGCAAGGTGATCAATTTCCGGAATTGATCGTAGATGTCGTCGTCCATGCCGATGCCCTTTAAGGAGAAGTTCATCTTGTCCTTGTCGAGCACACGCATGACGACCCCTTCGCCATGCAGCATGGGAATCATGGAAACCCGAATATCGACTTCGCGGCCGGAGACGCGGAGCTTGATCCGCCCGTCCTGCGGCACGCGTTTCTCGGCGATATTCATCTTGGACATAATCTTCAGCCGGCTGAGGATCGCCGCCTGAAAACGGTTGAGCTCCGGTGGAATCGGCTGGCGTTGGAGCACGCCGTCGATCCGATACCGGAGCTTCATACCGTTTGCCTGGCATTCCAGGTGAATATCGCTGGTGCGGGCTTCGACCGCTTCGATGAGAATCTCGTTCACCAGCCGCACGACCGAGGCCTCTTGGGCCATGGCGGCGTCTTCGGACTGGTCCCATTCCAATTCATCGAGAACTTCGATGCCGGCAGCATCTTCCCGCTGCGCCATCAAGCCGTCGATTGTTTCGGCACCGACGCCCAGATGCGATTTGATCAGCTTGTTCAATTCATCCGGGGCCGCCACAACCGGAGTGACGCTCTGTCCCGTGGCCGCGCCGACGGCGTCCAGCGCGTGTAGATCGAAGGGATCTTTGGTGGCGACGATCAAGGATCCCTCGTCGCGACCGATCGGAAAGATGCCGTAGCGGTGGATCAATTTGACGTCGAAGTCGTCCAACAACGACAGATCGACGTCGTAATTACCCAATTCCACCATCTCCAGCCCCAGCGTGGCGCACACCGCCTGCAGCGCGTCGTGCTCGGTGGGTAAACCCAGCTCGGCGGCGGCGCGATCCAATCGTCCGTCGTCGGCTTGCGCTTCGCGAGCGATGCGCAGTTGACGAGCGTCGAGGACCAACGGCTCTTTAGCGGTGTCTAGGGATGTCATCGTAGGTTGGTGGGTAATTGGGGGTAGGACAAATCCGGCCCGAAAGCTCAAATTTGCTATCAGTCAGCAAAAGCCGCGCTCGACATCACTGGGTGCAACATCTAAAGAACGCAATTTCCGCGGACAGTTTTGGCGTGGCTTAGCCTGCCAAACGGGCGACCCGAAACCGGCGACCGTTGTGGCGGGGTCACGTGGTTTGAGCCAATTAAGGTAGGAAAACTGGTGGGTTGGTACGGGTTCCCGATTGCCGTCTAGGCCACGGCTTTGTGGAGCTCGTACCGTTTCAGTTTGGGTGGGGAAAACGTATGCGTCTCAGTTTATGCCAACCGGTCACGGCAGTCAATAGCTAGGTTTTCAGCGACAGTTACCAGGACAACTGTTCTTGAGGAAATAGCGTAGGTCTATTTGTGTTAAGAGCTTATGAACGAAGTCGACCTTCAAAAAACTCCTAAAATGCTGCCGCTTTGAACGGGACATGTGTTTGATGTTTGGCTGCGATGAAGACGTTGGCAGCGACAGAAATCTGGGAAATCGCCGCGCACTATTCTAAATATGTCGATTTTTTGATGTGTTGATTCGCCTTCAACTGGTTCGTGCTTGGCGAGCGTGCTAGACTCGCGCTGCAGGGTTGAATGAACCGTGCCGACTGGATCATTTCAGGTGCGAGATACAAGTGCGGAGATCATGAGAGAGTGTGTAATTTCGAGCCGATGGATGGGTGTCGTCGGTGCGCTCGCTTTGGTGGTAACCGCCACTGCCGACGCGAATGAAGCGACAGATCCCTTTGACAAGAAAGCGCCCGCCACCGCGTCGCCCGCTTCGGCGAAGATTCTCCGCTACGCGCGGCGGGTCATCGCCCGTTATGACGCCGACGGCGACGGACAGCTGCAAGCTGCGGAATGGAAGTCGATGCGCGGCCAACCGGCGGGAATTGACGCCGATCAGGACGGCGTGATCTCGTTCGAGGAATACGCCGGCTACGTGTCGGCATACGGGGTTTACCGCCGGATACTATTGGCGTCGCCTGCCGGGCCGAGCACCGCTGAGACCCAAATCCCCGGCGGTGATGAATACGAATCGGAACCCGATACGGACAGTGTCGAGTCACTGCGCCGCAGCAAGAAGTTTTACGTGCCCAATTCGCGGCTGCCCAAAGGCCTATCGCAGGAGTTTTTCAATCGGGATATCGACGGCGACGGGCAATTGACGTTGGCCGAGTTCGCCCCGAAAGCGACGGCCGCGGAGGTGGAACGGTTCAAGAAGTTGGATGCCAACTTGGACGGTGTCGTGACAGCCCGCGAATATGCCCGCGGCCCGAAAGCCGAACCAGCCCCCTCCAGCGAACCCCCAGCGCCGTAGTCCCAAACTCCGCCGAATTATCGCAGCCGCTCAATGCGGCCGCCGCGTGCGAGAAATCAATCGTTGCGCCGTCGCCGCCCGCGGCGTGATCTTCCGCCGTCGTCGGTGAGCATGTCCAGCGAGCGTTCCAAGCTGCGAATGTTGAGCCTCTTGAGCTTGATGACCTTCAGCCGCCGCGTGGAGTCGTCTGCGGCTGCGGTATCCATCTCGTGGACGAGTTCCTTGATTTCATCAAATAATGAAGTCGGCGCCATGACCTCGAGTGAATTGGTCCGCTCGCCCACTTCGATCGTCAATAGCGGGGCATTGCTGGCGGCGTTGACCCGCTGAATGGCTGCCGCCACGTCCTTGGAGACGCCGGCGGGAACGGTGATCGGCGGAGCGCCCCCGCCGGTGGCGAGTGCGGAACTATAGATCGAGCGAATCACGTCTTCGATCCGCGATGCCTCGGTGTTCTTCACCGGAATCAACCGCGGGCGATTCGCCGCCAATGTTTCGGGTTGCTCGGGGGAATCGAGCACTTCCAATAAGTCCTCTATCGTGGCCCGGTCGTGGCGGTTGCCGTGCACGATCACCGCGTTGAGGCGTTCATCCGGGACGATCGTGACCGATCCGCTCGATCGTGAACGCAACGAGCCGCCGCGACCACGATCGTTCTCAAAGAACTGTTGCAGCGTAATCGCTGCTTGAACCGCGCTGGTATACCGCAGGGAAAAGACAACAAAATCGTTGCCCCGCCCGCCGCCGGGACCCTGTTGGGACAGCGCCCGCAGCAGCGTCTCGAACTGGTCCAAAGCCTCCGGGTCGTCCGAGGCGATCGTAATCCGGCCGTCTCCCGGAGCCACAATCACCGGCGGATTCGCGGGTGCCGTGTCCCCTTTTTGCTCGGGGACATCATTTGGTTTCGACGTTTCATCGACCGTTTTCTCGTCGGCATCGGCCGGCTGTTCCTCGGCAACCTTTGGAGGTGCGTCTTTTTCGTCGGGCACCTCTTCGGCGGGAACAGCAAATTGCGCCTTGGGCTTCTCCCCTGGTTTCTTCTCTTCGACATCGTCACGCTCTTGTTGCGAGCGCCGCAGATTGGGCATCACGGCCGAAGGGGTCACCACCCGGATGCTGTTTTTGCGCAACTGCGGCCAGACTCGCTCAATCTCGCGAATGGCCGCTTCGGGATTGCCGCTAAACGGAATCACCCGCATGCGGCTCCCTTTGCCGCCGGTTGATTTGACGGCCAATCCCGTTTCACCCATCTTGACCAGCAATTCGCGAATCTCCTCTTGCTGTTCCCTGTTGGCGCGGACGAACAATTGCATGGTGGCATTGTCGGAATCGACGACGGGGGAGCTGGGATCGTCGAAGTCAATGCCGCCGAACAGTCGATCGATCGACAGTTCGGCCGAAAAAGTCCGGCGCCAATTGCGCGACGTTCCGCTGGAACCGGCGCAGCGGGCGTCTGCCGATAAGCGGCAAGGCCGTGCGGTCGGCGACGGGCGATACCGAGAGCGGCGGTGGATTCTCCATGTCCAGTTTGTACGGGAACAGAAGGGGAGGGA
>CALFYU010000323.1 GCA_937952455.1 uncultured Planctomycetaceae bacterium | reverse complement strand
GCCGGGGGAACGACTTGGGGCCTGAGAAAAAGGGGTAAGGAGAGACAGGCCGCCGTGCTGGCCTACGGACACCGCACGACAGCCACTGCGAACATCCGGCCACTGACCGCCGGCCGCCGACTACTCGAATTGGCTGTGCGCGGGTCCTCTGACCCCACACCGGTCCGACCGCAAGTCTGCCGCGCCTGAGTACTGACGGCTAAAGCCTCCACGACGAGAACCCCCGTGGAACGGGAGTGAATTTCAGGTGGTGGGCAATCGGACACCCCGTCGTAAACGACGGGGCTAACAACGCTGCGCAGTAAGCCCGGTGAACCGGGCGATCCTTTCCCCACAGTTTCCGACGTTATCGCCCCCATTTCAGTCGGCAAGAAGAACACTCGCGTCCGCAAGGCAGCGGGCACGCACATGCTCCGCAGAGAAGCGCCGCGCCCTAAAAGTATTCTGGCCACTCTGACTACCGGCCACTGTCCACTCTCTTCTGCCTACTGCCCTCTGCCTACCGCCGACTGTCAGGCCAGAAACACCCACGTCAGCAGCAATGAGAGCGGGAACAGCACCGCGCAGCTATAGGCCATGTATCCGAAGAAGCTGGGCATGCGGACATTGTTTTTTTCGGCGATCGATTTGACCATAAAGTTCGGCCCGTTGCCGATGTAGGTCATGGCTCCCATGAACACCGCACCGAGGCTGATGGCGACGAGTGAACGCTCGGCGACCCCGGCCACGGTCGCGGCATCCGTGGGAATCGTCTTCGCCGTTTCGAAGAAGACGACATAAGTCGGGGCATTGTCCAAGAAACTGGAGAGCAACCCGGTTCCCCAGTAGAACTGCCACGACTGATCGATACCCAACGTCGGGCCGTAGGTATGCAGAATCTGAATCGGGGCCTGCATGCAGATGAAAATCCCAATAAACAGCGCCGCCACTTCGACGATCGCGTCGTAGTTGAATGAATTCTGCTGCCGAATCGCGGACGAGGTCGAGAGCAGCGACAAACCGGTGAGCGTGAGCATCACAATTTCGCGGAAATAGACCGGGGCATGGTAGTGCGTGCCCGGCACCGCTTTGGAGGGATCCAGCAGCGCCACGCACAAGATAACGCCGATAAGCCACAGAAAATTGATGCCGCCGCGAATTGCAAACGGCTGCGGGTGTTCCGGCTGCGCTTCGACCCGGGCGCGGTCCTCATGCCGATAGCGCCACGTGTCCCAGGCGAAATAAACGGCCAATAGACAACCATTCATCGCCAGCCACTGCGGCCATAGTTTCAAGGTCCAGAAGAAATCGACGCCCCGCAAAAATCCCAGCAACAATGGTGGATCACCGATCGGCAGCAGACAGCCGCCGGTGTTGCATGCGGCGAAGATGAAAAAGATGACGGTGTGTGCGACATATTGGCGGTTGGCATTGGCTTTGAGCAGCGGGCGGATCAATAGCATCGCGGCACCGGTCGTCCCAATCAGGCTCGCCAAACAGGCGCCAACGGCAATCAAGGTGGTATTCAATTTCGGACGTCCGACGAGGTGTCCCTCGATAGCGATGCCGCCGCTGATCACGTACAAGCTAAATAACAACACAATAAACGGGATGTACTCGACGAGCAGAGCATTCTTCATCACGGTCACGGCCGCTCCCCAGCCGGGGGCCGACAATTCGTGCGTGTTGTGATCGACGACCCCCTGACCGTAGATAAACGCGTAATAGAACAACGTGACCGCGCCGCAACTAACGGCGACCAACAGGCGATTGTGGTTGTGTTCCCACCACTCTTCGGAAAAATGAAACAACGGCAGCAAAGCGATGCACAACAACAGCACCGCGAACGGGATTATGCTATAAGCCGCCGGCGGGAGCGCATGATGTTCCTGGTGGGCAGCGCCGCTCTCGTGTGCGGCGGACTCGACAGCGTGGTGGACCGCCACAATCGGCACGGCCGACCACATTTGCCAAACGCCGTAACAGACAGCCATGACAAGAATCGTCCCGACAACCCAACGTCGTGTCAGCTCTTGCCGTTCATGTGGGATCGCAGTAATTTCCATGACTTGTAACTTTCCGAAACATCGCCCGGCCCCAATTACTATGCTGGAGCCTGTCGGCAGCGATGCGTTATTGAGGGGTGGGGATGTTTTCCGTTGTTTCTGCGGCGACGTCGTCTGCGGGCGGCAACCCCGGCGTCATGACGTCCGACCGGCTCGTGACATAGGCTTCAAGAGCGCACTGCATCTCTGTCGCATCGAGTGATCCTTGCGAGACAATGACCTCCGCCAGGGTCTGCGGGTTTTCGCGTTGGAGAATCAACAGGTCGACCAACTGATCGACGTTCAACAGTCCCAGCCTTAGGGCGACTTCTCCAAACCGTTCACCCGTACACTCCTGTTCGGCCAGGATCTCCTGCACGTCGACCGTGCCGAGTACGCGGCGCGTGATTGCCAATTGCCCGATCCGTACGTCTGCACCGCCGACATGCAGCAGAGATTGTGAGACGACCGGAATCTCCAAGACCTGCTGCGTCGCAAGCCAGCGGCTAAAGCGATATTGATTGACGAATTGTTCGAGCCTGGCCGAGAACTCGCCGACCAGCGAACGGACGCGGGAGCGGTTGCCGCCGTCTCGTTTGGACTTATACATTTCCTGATCGGCGGCGGCGATCACACGGGCCCCGACGTCGAGACTGTTTCGTCCGGGGATGTCCAATGCGGCGCCGAGGCTCACGCGGACGTTCACCGGATGTCCGTCATAATCGAATGATTCGGCTTCGATTCTCTGGCGGATCCGTTCGGAGAGTTTCTCCAATCCCTTGAGCGTGGGATTACTGACGAGGACCACGAATTCATCTCCGCCGTAGCGGGCGAGCACGTCGTCGGGGCGGAGGACTTCACGAAAAGCTGCCGCCACTTGGGTCAGAATTTGATCGCCGAACTGGTGCCCGTAGGTATCGTTGCTTTCCTTAAAGCGGTCGATATCGCAAAAAATCAGTCCCAACGGTCGGGCGGACTGGACGCAGCGGCCGACTTCGGCGTCGAGTGCCTCATCGAAGTAGGCACGATTGTAGACGGCGGTCACCCGGTCGTATTGCGATTGTTGCCGCAGTTCATGGTGCAGTGACTCCAGGTCTTGTTTGGCTTGTACGGCGGCTTCATGCCGCGCGGAGGCCTGCAGGTTGGCGACGTTTTCGCGGACGGCCAGTTGTGCAAGCTGCGCATTCGCTTCGGCCATCAGTGCCGTGGGATCATCCAACACGTTGGCCTCGGCGGAGAACTGGTCGGCGACCTGCGCAATCCGCGCCCAGACGTCGTTGAGGAGCTCCGTAACGCCCTCTTGGTCCATTTCGTAGTCGCGGCCGGCGAGTTGCGTGAGTCGCTCAAAGGCGACGCCCAGATTGTGGGCACAAAAGAAATCTCCTATGCAGGCAGCGATCGCCAAGGCTCGCCGCAGCGAGTCGTCAGGCGCATCGTGTCCGTCGTCGACTTGATCGGGGTCGGTATGATGCCAGCGGATCAGCTCGATCAGCGATTCGGGCAACGTCCAGTTTTCGGCTAATCGGGCGCCGATTTCCGTGTGGTCGACTCCCAGCGATTGTCGCTCGATTTCGCACAGGTCGCGCGGCTGTTGCGCGGCGGTGGACATGACGTTCAAGTAATCTTCAGGAATCGCCTTGAGCATGGCCAGTCGGCCCAAATCGAGCATCAATCCCGCCAAGAACAACTCCGATTCCGTCCCCTGTTTCGTGCGCCGGCCCAAGGTTTCTGCAGCGGTGGCCTGTACGACCGACTGCAGCCAATACCGTGAAAACTGCTCGGCGAGCGGCCCTGTGGCCGAGGCGGCATTGCTGAGATAGAAGCTCAACGCGATCGAGGTGACGTACGTTCCTCCCAACAGTCCGACCGCCCGTTCGAGGGAGGTGACGCGCGACGACACGCCGAAAAACGACGAATTGACCACCTTGAGGATCTTCGCCGAGATCGCCGGATCGGTCTTCACCAGCGCCACAATGTCGGCGATGCCCGAGTCGGGGTCTTTGGTGAGCTTGAGCAATTCTACTGCGACCGTCGGCAGCGTCGGCAGATGTTGGGACGTCCAGATTGTTTCGGGATCGATCATCGTCTCGGCCGCAAGAGTGGGAAGGTTGGGTTGTCAGGATTCCGATCGGCGAATCGGTCGGCCCCCGCGATCGCACTTGTGCGTAGAAATTGTCGCTCCCGTTCGCCGCATCGACGGCATTGATTCGAGGTCGCCTGCCTGGCGGCCGCCGTACTGGGGAGTTCTAAGTCGAGCGCGGTTGTTAAATGGGCTACTTCTGGTGGGATTCCTTGGGGCGGAACGTGGGTGGGCTTTGGGCCGCCCCGGGAGGCGGTGGACGGCTTCTGCAGGGAATCAGCTACGTTCAGTGAGTCGGCCGTGTGAAGCCGACCTCGATCGTAAAAGGACCAAAGTCACTCTCAAAGGAAATACAAATCGGCATGACGTTCGACGGAAAGTGGATGACGTGGCCGGTCCCGGTCACAACGTTGGGGATGCTCAAGTTGAGGTCGTACTGCGCCAGTTGTGCTTTGGCACCGCCGGCCACCATATTGGCGACCTCGCCCACGGCGTCGCAGACCTCGTGGTCGATTTGATCCGCGGTCACGCCGACCAACTGATTGAGGATGGAACAGGCGACCCTTTCTGAGAAACTCAGCACGATCGTTCCTTGGACCATACCGGCCAGTCCGATGACGGCGCTCACCTCGTGAGCCGGCGTATTGTCAGATTTGAGTTGCAGTCCTGTCCGGGCCACCTTCGCCTCCAACATCATTTCGAAGACGTTCTTCGTCGACGAGATGACCGGATTGATATAGTCGATGTCACTTGCGTTGGTTTGTGCAACAGCCGTGTTCATGGCCTTATTCCTTGCGCTCTCGATTTGTGCGGCATCGACGCCGCGGCAATACAACCCAATGGACGCGCGCGAATCGGTACAACGAAACGATGCACGGCCCGCCTCATGGCAAGACTACGGGCAATATAGGTTACGATTCTCTGCGAGCGGGACGTTTTCGTGCCCAAAGGCCGCGATTTGTGCCATGGCGGGTGCCCAACGGCGGGCGGTTCTAACCGCAGTACCGATCATCTCGATTAAGCGGCGCGTGCTGCGAGACAGACGCAGGGGAGGAAGTGCGGCGACGGGCCGCAGCGATAAGAGAGTAAGGCGGCTCACACGCCGCGGGGGTCGCATCGCGTTATGTCGGTTTTGACGGACGGGCAACTTGTCCGGAAACCACGACTGCACCGATGGCGAATGATAGCGGACCTTGATGACGCGTACGAAGGAACTCGTCTCCCAAGGCGGCCGCCGTCCTCGCACATTGCACTAGCGGTCAGGATCAGCAATCCGCCGCAGGTAGATCGCCAGGTGCATTTCGGTTTTCAGCAGCCGCTGCCAGACCTGGGAGGGGACTTCGATTCGCGGTTGTTCCCCGCCGCCGGTGCGTTCCTCGGCGTTCTCCAACACGGCCGCGATCTGATCGTGGACATAGGCCAACACGTCGGAGACCAAGGCCGCATGCACGGGACGCATGTCGCGAGGAATTTCCGGCGGGCCTTGCGGGAACAACTCCCCATCCGCCCGCCCGTGCCTCGACGACTCCGCTTGAGAATCGGAGTGCAGCGACATGGTGTGTGAATCGGACGAGAGCACGCCGCTGTTTTGCAATTCGTTGCGGGTTTGCTGCAGCGAGATTTCTTCTTCGCTGCCGAAGATCAGCAGCGAACGTCCCACAGCAACCAGATCGCCGACTTGCAGCACGCGCATATGCATCGGATGACCGTTGACCCGCGTTCCGTTGGTGCTGTCCAAATCGGTGAGAATGAAACGGCCGTCGTCGTCCTGGATTTTGACGTGAAAGCGGCTGACGCTTTCGTCGTTGAGACGAATGGTATTGTCATCCTCACGTCCAATGGTGACCGGCGTGGGCAAATCGGCATAGATCGACCCTTTCTCCAAACCGCTCACCACTTGAAAGGTCACCAAGGCCATGCAGCACGCTTTTCGTTCAGTGTTTTGCCAACGTGGTCGAAACGCAGCATCCCGGAACCGGGCAATGAGAAGTGATTACCGATAACGGATCCTCTAAAAGCCTTTCAGCGACTTTCTCGTCGGCGAACATCCGCTCCGGATCATAAAGAAGTCTGGCGAGCATCGGGGATCTCCCCACTCAGCTACCAGAATTTGTAACACGGCGGCGCGGCGAGCGTCAAGCACTTCTCGTCAGATCCGCCGCCGGCGGGCCGGCTTGTCAATTGAGCGAGGCTGCCCAGTTGAGGATGTCCGGATCGTTGTACGTTTGTCCAATCGCACTCGAAACCGACGTCACGACCTCGATTTTGGTGACCGGTTTGGCCAATACCGAATAGGCGTCCGCTTGCTCGGCGTCACGGCGAAGATCCTCCGTCGCATCGGCCGTGATAATGATGCAAGGCAGTATTCGGCGGAGAGACTTCACAATCCGCATCGTCTCCAGGCCGGTGAGGACGTCCAAGTGCATCACCAATAGCAACAGACAGACTGATCGCTCC